>CAYVGI010000039.1:5679-34306 GCA_964451095.1 uncultured Anaerolineaceae bacterium | reverse complement strand
GTCTACCTCCCCATTATCTACTACACCTTCTCAGTTTTCATGCGTCAGCCCTGGGTAGGGCAGGCTCGCCTCGTTGGAGAACATCACGCCGTCCACGCCGTCCGCTTGCAGCGCGTGCAGGTCACGCCGGGCACACTCCACAAACCACGG
Organism: uncultured Anaerolineaceae bacterium; assembly: GCA_964451095.1. Lineage (GTDB taxonomy): Bacteria > Chloroflexota > Anaerolineae > Aggregatilineales > Phototrophicaceae > DAOTTY01. The sequence continues at coordinate 34,156 of CAYVGI010000039.1, read as the reverse complement.
CATACCCTTGTCCGCGTCGTAACCGGGGTCGCCGGGCAGCGCCTTCAAGTGGCACATTGCGATAATAGGTTTGGTCGCTGGGAACAGGTCATCAAGCCACGTCATGAAACGCTCCTCTTTTGAAAAACTAAATTTTTGTTGCAGTTCAAACAGAAAGTACCAAACAAAGCACGTTTGGTACAAAAAGGGAGCGTTTGTGTGGTAACTAGCGGTTGATGCCGGGCAGCTTTGCGTACTTGGTGAACTGTTCCAGAATGCGCTGGTCGAAGTTGTCTACGCCGTATTCGCGCTCGGCTTTCGCGCGTGCTGCCGCGCCGAACTGCTCGGCAACGTCGGGGTGCTGTGCCAGGTGAACCAACCGCTCCGCAAATGTGATGATGTCATCACCATTGACCAGATAGCCCGTCTCACCCTCGCCAACGATCTTCTCCACGTCACCCGCCTTGGTAGAAATCACGGGCAAACTCGCTGCCATCGCCTCCGCTACCACATTCGGGAAGCCCTCCTCCAGCGATGTTAGCACGAGCATCCCCGCCACCTGTTGCAGCAATGCGGGCACATCACTGCGCCGCCCCAACAGCGTCACGTTACCCTCAATGCCCTTTGCTTCCAGGGTTGTTTCCACGGCGGTTTGCTCGTCGCCATCGCCCACAAGGTACAGGTGAAAGTCTGGCACCTGTTGCAGCGCGAGCGCGAACGCCTCAATCAGCCAGGGGATGCGCTTTTGCGCCACCAGCCGCCCCACGAAGAAGATATTCTTCGGTGAGGGTTCGATGGGTTCCGTGAGGGGTTGCGCCGCCTTCCGGTCGAAGTCGTCCAGGTCAATCACGTTCCACAGCACGCTAATGTTGTCCGCCGGAATCCAGTTGAGTGCTTCTAGCTGCTGCTTGGCGAGGTAGGAGTTAACGATCATGGCGCGGGGCAGCGTGCACATCAGCTTAAACTGACGATCGCTGTAAATCTGGCGTTCGTAGACGACGCTGTTGCGCAGGGTGCCGAACGACGGAATGCGCAGGATGCGCCCCAGGATGCCCACGTACAGGTTGGTATACGTGCGCGTGGAGAACAGAACGTGCGGGCGGAAGTCGTACACCAGTTGAAACAGCTTCAGCAGGCGGCGGGCACGGCTGTTCTGCTGCCCAAACCACACCGCCGTCACGCCCATGCCGCGCAGGTCGTCCAGCAAGGCAGATGGTTCATCAATCGTGTAGAAGATGCGTACATCAGCGCCGCTTTGCTTGAGCGCCCGCGCCATGTAGTACCCCTGCTTTTGGGCGCCGCCCACGCCCATGTCGCCCATCAGCAGTGCGATGCGCAATCCGTCTGCCATGCTGCCCGTCTCCCTATTTTGTGCCAATCCGCGTTACGCTTCGGTTTCTTTCTCTTTTTCCGCTTCCGTCTCTGCTGCGGTTTCCGCTACGGGTGTTTGCGCGTCTGTGCCGTTTTGCTCAGGTTTTTGCCCAAACGTGACCGTCATTTCCTTGAACTCGGCGTTCTTGGCACGCAGTTCCTCGTAGGTGCCGCTGTCCACCACCTGACCGTTCTTCATGAAGTACAGACGGTCGCAGTTTTCTACCGTGCTCAGGCGGTGCGCGATGATGATAAGCGTCTTTCTGCCGCTCAGGTCGGAGAAGGACTTCATCACTTCGGTTTCTGTGCGGTTGTCCAGCGCGGCGGTTGCCTCGTCCATAATCAGGATTTCCGGGTCATGATACAGCGACCGGGCAATACCGATGCGCTGACGCTGCCCACCACTCAGGCGCACACCGTTCTCACCCACGACGGTATCTAACCCCTCTGGCAGGGTTTTGACGAACTCTTCCAGTTGTGCCGCCTTGATCGCCCGCTGCACTTGCTCTTCTTTGATGTCGTCCTCGTCCACGCCGAAGGCAACATTGTTGCGCAGGCTGTCGTCGCTCAGGTAGATGGACTGCGGAATGTAACCTAGCCGCCGCTGCCAACTGCGCAGGTCATCGTAGATGTTCTTGCCATCCACCAAAATTTCACCCGATTCCACCTCCAGCAGCCCAAGCACCACATCCACGAGTGTGGTCTTGCCTGCGCCAGATGACCCTACCAAACCGATGGACGCCCCCTTGGGCACCTCGATGGAAACGCCATCCAACGCGGGTCCGTCTGCCTCCGGGTAGGTGTAGCTGATGTTGTTCAGCACGATGTGCTCTTCCATTGCCGTGGGCTTAACAAACCGCTCGTCCTGTGACTTGTTATCTTGCACGTGCGGCTCGAGTGTGGTCAGGTCGCCGTAGATGGTGTTCAGGATGGGGTCGATTGAGCGAATGCGGTTCATGGAGGCGAGGCAGCGGAATGCCGATGGCAGCAACCGGAACGCTGCCGCAGCAAACAGCGATAGCACCGGAATGATGCTGGCGGTATTGTCGCCCGTGGATGTGATGATGGAAACCGCTACGATGATGAGCAAGATAAGCAGCGCCATGCCCTCAATGTAATAACGCGGCAGGTCGAGCAGGAACATAATCCAGGTGTGGTTGTTGAAGTACTTGAGCGCATTTTCCTCGTACTTGCGCACAAAGAACTGTTCCCGCCCCAGGATGCGTGTGAGCTTTAGCCCGCCCAGCCCCTGGTTGATCTGTAGAATCATGTCGGCGGAGTTCTTCTGGCGGTTCTCGCTGAAGCGCGACAGACGCCCCCGCACAAACAGGAAGAATATGCCCGCACTGATGCCAAAGAACAAGAACACACTAATCGAGATAATCGGCGTGACCACCAGCAGGAACAGCAGAATCGACAGGATGACAAACCCCTCGCTGATGAGCACCAGCAGCGAGCCAAACAGTCTGTTCGCCAGGTTTTCCTGGTCGCCGGTCAGGTTACGCAGCAGCTTAGCGGAGTTGCGCTGGGTGTGAACCGAGTAGGGCGTGTGCATGTATGCCTCGAACAGGCGCGTGCCGATTTGCGGGTAGCGGTAGAACACGTAGCGATTGCGCACGTAGGACAGCATGGACATGTACAGGTTTTTGAACACAAAGAAGCCCGCCAAACCGATGGTGAGCCAGAAAAGGAACACGTTGATTTCTGGGCTACCCACAGCAGCATAGATGCTTGCCAGCGTAGCGTTTTCCTGGATGAGGTCTGGGTTATCAATCAAGCTCACAAACGGCAGGATCAACCCGACCCCGGCGGTTTCTAGCAGGGCGCCGAACAAGATGAGCGCAACCAGCCCGCCAAGCTTTTGGCGGTCGCTTTTGCCGATGAGGTAGAAAACTTTGGACAAGAGTGACGTTTTTTTAGGTGCCATGGTTCACTCGCTATTGGATTACGGAATAAGCGCGGTGGAGAATGGTGTGATTAAACCCTTCTGGGTGTTGCTGTTGAGATGGGCGGCGCTGGTTCTGCCCGCTCAGCCGTAACACCATCAAGGCAAAGCACAATGGTCATAATAGCCCAATCGTTAAGGAACAGCCAGTTAGAGCTGCTGATGGCAATTATTGTGAACACCCACAGGCTCGGTAGCCAGAATGTGCCCTCGAACAGGGCGAACTTCCGCATCCTGAACCCGGCGAAGATGAACAAACACGCCAGCATAAAGCCCGTGAACACGCCGCTGATAGACGACAGCGTGAGGAAGGGGTTGTGCGCAGAGGTGTTCGTCCACCGCCCCGCGTTGACGACAACACCCGCTTCTCCTCTACCCAAAATAGGGGTTTCAAAAACGCTATCAACGGTCGCCGCCCACAATGACGAGCGCCCCGTGTCTCGATCCAGACGATTTTGGTAGTTTTCGCTAATGGAGGCAAAAAACGGCGTGCTGACGACTATCAACCCGGCAATCCCCAGTGCAAAGACACCGAAGAACGTATTGCGCAGCGGCATTTTGACGGGCACGTAGACCACCGCAAAGACGAACATCGCCACGGCAACTGCCAGCAGGGTACCCCGGCTCACGCTGGAAAGCGCAATGTAGTAGCCGAACCCTGCCATGCCAAACAGCAGCAGCTTGGGTAGCAAGCGCTTTGCGCTAATTGCCCACATCGTCAGGGTGATTGCACAGAAGCCGAGCCAGTAGCCGAATGTGTTTGCGTTGCCCAACAGCCCTGCCCGTGCGCTCATCCGTCCGAGTTCGTCTGTCGTTGAGTTTAGAAAGGCGATGACCCCGACCAAAAACATGTAGAGGATCATGCGCTTGACGAAGCCAGGGCGCTTGATGAAGAAACTAAAACAGATCGTCAGACCAATCCAGGTGATGGACTTGATAATCAAGTCGAGGGAAAAGTCCCGATGCACGAACACCAACACAAACTGCAAGTAGATAATGATAGCTGCGACCAGCGTCACCGCAGTCGATTCGAACACACGCAGCGGGTAAACACTGAACAGAATGATCGCAGTGATGACCATCAGCATCAAAAAGCCCAGGTTGGGGATCTCGCCGAAGTAAACGGCAATCGCGCCAACGTACAGCTTGTACACCCAGAACAACGCCTCGGCAAGTTGGGCGGTAGTGGTGCGCTCTGGTGCACGGGTGAACTGTGGGGTTGCGTAAGTGGCTTGCAATTGGGTATCCCTTCTGCCTGTTTATGAGGGTGCTGCTGGAGGCTCGCTGTTTGCCTACCGGATGGCTTGCGTTGATGTTGGTGTGGTGGCAAACCCGGTGCTAACCGACCTGCTCATTGCACGATGGGTGTTACTAGACCAAGCGCTTTGGGAAAAAATTAAGTAGACAGTGCTTTTGGGTTACGCTTTTTAATAAAGCCAGCAGTAATGGTACAAGCGCGGCAAGCCAAAGCAATACTGAGTTTAGCCACCCAAAGGCTTTTTTATGCCTTTGGGTTTCGTTTGAGGGATGTATGAAGATGCTAAAGGCGGTGTGCTAGGCGAGCGCCAGTTCCGCATCGTGCACACCAAGCGAGCGTATGAACTGCTCGTAGACATGCGCTTTTGAGTGATGATTGGCAACGTAGTTGTACCCATTCATCCCTATTCGCTGCCGATTTGCCGGGTCATTCAGCAGGTTGTAAAGCTTTTCGGTCGCCTGCTCAACCGTTTGCGTAACGTAGCCCGTGTTGTGCTCTACGATTACATCACCAGGATCGACACCAAGGGCCACGACTGGGGTCTTACCGCTCCACGCCTCTAGCATGGTGTTCGGGAAGCCTTCTGCCTCCGATGTGGAGAGCATGACTTGTGACTGGGCGATGATGTTGAACGCTTCTTGCGGGGTGACGTGCCCACGGTAGACCACGTTAGGCAGTGCCTTTAACTGCTGGACGATAGCCTCACCATATTCCGGTGTGGCGCGGTGGCTTGTTGGCGCGCCGCATACGACAAAGCGTACGTCTGGCATAGAGCGGACGATCTCAATCATGAGGTCGGGGCGTTTGGGTGTGCGGAATGCGGCGGAAACCCAGGAGACATAACCTTGCTCCGGCGGCTGGGTGTGCGGCAACTCCACAATGTTGTTCACCTGGCTTGCTTTGGCACGGTAGGCATTGGTGAGCAACTGCATCTGGTTTTTGTGCTGTACAAAAATGCGGTTGGTGCGGTCTAGCCCTAGCTTATACAGATACCACAGCTTCTTCCGCCGTGTGAGCGCCTTGTGGGGGATGCAGTCTGTGTCGAATGCACAGGAATAGATGGTGCGTACGCCTGCCATGTGTGCCAGCAGCACCGTAGGACCGAAAAACGCCTGTGCGCTGCGCCAATAGTACCAATCGGGCTTCTCCGCCTGGAAGACATGCCAGATCTCGCGGACAAGATTCGTGTTGGGGCGCGTCACAAAGCGAACGCCATCAATCTCTGGTTGAATGGTATCGGGTTCGTTCGTCAACACCGTGATGACGACCTCGTGACCTCGTTCGACCAGTTCACGAGCAAGCAACCATTGTTGCTTCTCTGCCCCGCCCCAGCCCTTTGCCGCATTCATCGCGTAATCGTACGGTCCCCGCCCTGCCATAACGATCTTCATCGTGCTGCATGCTCCCTCACCGTGTCCATTTGCATGTTTGGGTATAATCGTCTCAAACGACATTAGATAAGTGCCGCTATCACAGCAAGACTAACAGAGGGTCGAGCGAAAATAAACAAAGATAACAGGTTTTTCACCTAATTTTTACAAATTTAATTATTGGCGGCGGGTGGAAGGAAATAAAAAACAGCCGACTGCGGTCGACGGTTTGCCTGGTGCGCTGTACGCACCTCCCGGAAGCTCAACTCCGGGTGCTGGTGAGTATCCCGGCGCAGGCGTATGTTTTCGTCCTGTAGTTGCTGTGCCCGTTAACGGGGCACGCTCGCGTTGCGTGCCCCGCTGAGACTCATCGTTACGGCTGTGGTTACTGCTCGTGCCAGAACTTCTCCGTCAGGTATTTGTAGCCGTTGTCGCAGAAGATGGTCACGATAGTGGCGGACTCACCACGAGATGCCGCTTCTTCCGCCAGGATCAACCCGGCGTAGAAGTTCGCTGCCGCGCTGATGCCCACCAAGTAGCCCTCCTCGCGGGCGAGGCGGCGTGCCATGCGATAGGCAGCTTCCGTCGGCGCGGTGATGCGACGGTCGGCAACGGTTTCATCGTAGATGCCGGGGCGGATGGCACTTTCCATGTGCTTTAGCCCCTCCAGCCCGTGGAACGGCGAGTCCGGTTCCATGCTGACAACCTGAATGTCCGGGTTGTACTCGTGCAGGCGACGCCCGGTGCCCACCAGTGTGCCGCTAGTGCCCAGCCCGGCGACGAAGTGCGTCACTTGCCCGTTCGTCTGCTGCCAGATCTCCGGCGCGGTGGTGTTGTAGTGTGCCTGCCAGTTGGCGGGGTTGTTGTACTGGTTCGCGTAGAAGTATTTTTCCGGCTCGCGGGCGGCGAGGTCGCGCACTGCCTCAATCGCGCCGTCGCTGCTCTCCAGCGCATCAGTGAACTCGATCTCCACACCGTATGCCCGCAGGATAGCGATACGCTCCGGGCTGACGTTTTCCGGCATGAAAAGCTTTACACGGTGCCCGCGAGCCGCGCCCAGCATCGCGTAGGCAATACCTGTGTTGCCGCTGGTACTATCCAGCAGGATTTTGCCGTTGCCCAGGTCGCCGTTGCGCTCTGCGGCGCGGATGATATTCAGTGCGGCGCGGTCCTTCACGCTGCCGCCGGGGTTTGCCCACTCCGCCTTGGCGTAGATTTGCACATTCTGGGGCAGGTGTGCGGTAATGCGGCGGAAGCCGACCAGTGGTGTGTTGCCAATACGGTCTTCAATAGCAGTCGGTTCGGTAACGATAACAGGTTCGCTGTGGTTTAGCAGTCTCAGGGTACTCATTTGTTTGCTCTCTCTCGGTTGTGCTGGGTCATTACGTCAATAAACGGCACAGCAGCGCAGCAAAACCGCGTGCCAGCAGGTTGCTCACAGGTGTATAGACTACACTTAGCGTCGTAGAGGAGGGTTTAGTGTCGCTTAGGAAGCGATAAACACCGCTACGCGCACAGTGCCAGCACGTAGACAGCGTGTGTTGTACAAACGATAGAGGCGGTGGGTGTCAAACTCGTTCATGGGTGGTAGTGTAGCGCCCTCACGCGGGCGCTGTCAATAAGCCGGGTAACGTTTTCTTGCTCTCTTAATAGTCGCGCCCGGCACAGACCATCTTACTCCCCGGCGGTGAAAAGCTGCACATTACCGCACTTATCGCATTTGCGTGCTAGCAGTGGCTCGCGCAGGAAGGCACTCCACACCGCGCCCATCAGCGCACGCGGGGGCGGGTCGGGGTTGTTCTCGCGCAGTTGAATGTTGCCTTCCATGTCGCCACGGTAGTAGGTGACGTTTGCCCAGGTGTAGTTGGTGCCCCCGCAGTGGATGCAGGGGCGCTCACGTATCGACTCATCAACGGGGGATGACATATGTTCTCGACCTGTCCGTTAACCTATCTATAAACTGGTGTTCAGTTTACAGCAAATCTGGACAGGGGGCTAATTGCCCGAGTACTCCCCGTAGACCTCTGCATCTTCGATGCCCAGGTACGCCTCAATCTCCTGCTCAATGAACAGCGCAAACTCTGGGTTGTCTGTACTGACGAGTGTTTCCTCGCGGCGTGCGAACATGCGTACCCGCACCTCGTAGTTCACCGTGGTGCTTTTCCTGCCGTGTTTGACGCTTTTCTTCACATACGCCTGCTCAATATCGGCGGCGGACAGCGTGCGGTTTTTCCATGGGTAGGGAACAGGTGCAACGTGCACGCGCACCCGGTCGCTGCTCACCTGAACCGTAGTGCGGTTGAGGTACGTCGCCAGTACGTGGTACGTCATGCCTATGCCCACCGCCACATGCACCAGCGGGAACAGTAACATCATTGCGTCAAAGCTATCCGCCCCGCCGAAACCCGTACCGCCCAGTGCCATCCGGTACCAGAAAATCAGAAATGCGTCCCACACAACGACAAAAAACGTGAAGAAAATGACAAAGGGGGCGAACCATCGCCAGGAAAGCTCGAATCCGTCCCCCTTTTCCGTAATACGGAGCCCCTTTGGTGGGTGCAGTAGTTGCTGCTGCTTGCGCTTTGCCTTTTTCTTCGCTTTCTGCTCCCCGATGAACCCAAAGTCGAACACCGTATCGCAGCTTGGGCACACGGCGATGGTCTCTGCAATGTTCATACTCGCTGCGGGGATGTCCGCCGCGCAGCTTGGGCAAGAGAGCTTTTGCATGGCAGGCTACCCCCGGTCGAGTTCACCGCGCACGGTTTTCACCAGCGCATCCGCATGGAGCTGATCCAGCGTGTAGCACGGACCGCCGAGACGATCTGCCAGTTGGTCGGCAAGCCCCTGGTCAAAGGCGTGGTGCTCCATGTTGATCGTCACCGTTTTGATGTCCTGCTCACGGATTTGATCGGCAATGCGCATCGCCTCCTCCTGCGGGGTATCGTTGTACATGGACACATTGCCCGCGCCGTCCGTTAGCAGCACCATCATCGGCATGATGTCCGGGTTGGTGACCAGTTCTTTGCGCACCGTTTCCAGCGAGAGCCACAGCCCGGCGGATAGGGGCGTTTTGCCGCCAACGGGGATGTCCGCCAGTGCTTCTTTTGCCAGCACAACCGAGTTAGTGGGCGGCAGCACGAGGTAGGCACGGTCTTTGTGGAACACCACCAGCCCCACCCGGTCGCGCCGTTGGTAGGCGTCCGTCAGCAGGGACATAATCGCGCCCTTGGTTGCCTGCATACGTTCACTCACCGCCATGCTCCACGAGGCATCCACGACGAACAGAATGAGATTGGCGGCACGCTTCACGCGCACTTTGCGCTGAAGATCGCTCTTGCGCAGCGCGTATGCCATGCCGGTCTCGTCTTTCTGGTCTTCTCGCTGCACCTGGAACGGCGCAGCAGCACGCAGGGTGGCATCAAATGCGATGTCGTTGTACTTGCCACGGGCGGGCGTGGCGCGGATGTAACGCCCGCGTTTGCGCTCTGTGCGGGTTTGCGAGCGACGCCCGGTGCTTTGCTTGCGGGAGAGCCGATCCAGGTCAGATTGCAGGCGGGTGGGGTCGAACTCTTTGCCTGTCTGATCCTTCCTGCCGCCCTCCCACCAGTAGGCGTCCTTGGCGTCGAACACCGACTGCGGGCTGGGGTCTGTTTGCCCGTAGTCGGGGGTGTCTTCCATGTCAGTGGCTACGGATTGGCTTTTTTTTTGACGGTGGATTCTTCACCCTCGCCGTCTTCCTGCACCTCGTCGCCGCTGCCCCACTCCGAGGCAATTTCGTCCATGTCCTCGGATATTTTCGCTAGGTCCATGGTTGCGTCGGCAAACGGACCGCGCTTGAGTCGATGGGGGATAGCCAGTTCCACTGCCATGAGGATGTCGTGGTTGGTTACTTCGGTGCGCCCCTCAAATGCTGCGTGGGCGCGTGCCGCCTTCAAGATCACGAGGTCGGCGCGGTGCCCGTCGATGTGCAGTTTGCTGGTGAGGCTGGCAATCGTGAACAGATCACGCTTGCTGTACGTCACCTGATCGACAATTTCGCGTGCCTGCAAGATGCGGGCAGCGAGGTCTTTTTCTGCCTCTCCCCACGTCCCGCAGAACGCATCCGCGTCCGTTTCGAACGCGATGTGCCGCTCCAGGATTTCCATGCGGTCGCCTGCCGCCTGAATCCCCTGCACTTCTACAGAGAGGGCGAAGCGGTCGAGCAACTGCGGGCGCAGGTCGCCTTCCTCCGGGTTCATGGTGCCCACCAGGATGAACCGCGCCGGGTGCGAGAAGCTGATGCCCTCACGCTCGACGACATTCACGCCCATCGCGGCGCTGTCCAGCAGCAAGTCCACCACATGGTCGTCCAGCAGGTTGATCTCATCAATGTACAGGATGCCCCGGTTGGCATTTGCCAGCACACCCGGCTCGAAGTGGCGTTCGCCGCGCTGGATTGCCTTTTCGATGTCCAGCGTGCCAACTACGCGGTCTTCGGTTGCGCTCACGGGCAGGTCAATAAACGGAATCTGGCGTTTTTCCACGGGGGGTTGGGTGCCGTTGTAGCGCTCTTGCACCGCGTCCGACCATGTGGACGGGCGGTGGGGGTCGTCGTTGAAGTGGCTGTCCGCAATCACGTCCATTTCTGGCAAGAGTGCTGCCAGCGCACGCGCCGCCGTGGATTTACCCGTGCCGCGTTCGCCACGGATGAGCACGCCGCCGATACGCATATCGACCGCGTTAAGCACGAGCGCACGTTTCATCGTCTGTTGCCCGACGATTGCCGTGAAGGGGTATACAGGGGGTCTACTCATAGGGTTATCGTCCGGTTTGTTCGTTCCATCAAAACGCAACGATTATAACACCCGTGCATGGAGCCAACAGTGCGAATGCGGGTATAGGTGCACTCGATTTTGCGGGTGAGTGTGCATCGCGCCGCTTCTTGCGCAAAGCAAAGGGGGCTATTTTCTCCGCCCAAAAGCAGCTAAGGCATCTCGCGCGGGGCGGGGCATGCCTCCCGTGCCAACTGCGCCCTGGCTGCGAAAAAGACTGCTTATCCGGTCGGGTGGCACGCGCCTTATCGACAGTGCCGCCGCCGCAATCACCGTTGCGGTGTTGGTGGAAAAGCAAAATCAGGAGCGTCACGGAAGCCAATACGGTACGATGGGAGCCAATATCGGCGAGCAATGATTGGACGTGAAACGATGCTGGAAGCAGTTATCTTCGATAACGACGGGCTGTTGGTGGACTCCGAGCCAGTGTGGGACAAGGCACGGGCGAGCATGGCGGCGGAGCGCGGCAAGGATTGGAATGAAGACGACCACAAGGCGGTGATGGGCGTTAGCACGCAGGAGTGGGCAGACTACATGATTCAGCGTTTGGCGCTGGATATGCCCGCACAGGCAGTCATACAACAGATTATTGACCGCATGAGCGCCATGTACCGCGAGCGTATTCCCTACCTGCCCGGCGCACTAGAAGCCGTCGCACTGGCAGCGCAGCACCTGCCCACCGCTGTTGCATCTGGCTCTCACCCGGCTCTGCTGGCAATCGTCACGAACGACCCGCCACTGGCAGCACACCTCAACCTGGTGGTGTCCGCCGATGAGGTCGCACGCGGCAAACCGCACCCGGACGTCTACCTGGAGGCGGCAAAGCGCCTGGGTGTGAATCCGAACAACTGCTTGTGCCTGGAAGACTCCGGTAACGGTATTCTATCCGGCAAAGCCGCTGGCATGACCGTCATTGCCGTGCCGGATGATCGCTTCCCGCCCAAGCCTGAAAAACTGGAACAAGCTGATTATGTGCTGCAAGGGCTGGACGAATTCCCCGCGCTGTTTGCGACATTGCGAGAGCAATTCTGACTCCCGGTTTGACCTCGCCTGACGAACTAAAGGGGGGTTGGTGGCGCAAGCGGGCACGGATATTCAGCGCTAGGGCGGTTCGGGTGGGTGATGCAGCGTGAGTCAACAGTTCGACCGTCATCAGGCGTGGAGGGCACCACGGAAGTCATTCAATACCGCGTCCAGGTTCGCAGATTGCCCTCTCGCCCACAGGTCACTGTACGCCTGTGCGCCGACTTCCGCCTGTAGTGCCTTCTGCAAATTCGTTAACATCGCCCAGCGCTGTATCCAGGCGGGGGCGCTGGCGGGATGGGAGTGTGCCAGCGCCATCATCTGGATGGCGCGTTCGACCTCGACGTTGTGCGCCAGGATGATGCTGGCGACCGGCAAACACAGCAGCGCAAACGAGGGGATTTGTATCTCCGATGCGAGTTGCGTCGCCGTGATGACTGCTTCGGTCGCGGTGTTGTAGTCCTCAACGCCACAGGATGACATCGCCAGCCCCAGGTGGGTAAAGTAAACCGCGACCACACCTCGGTCATTCGGCTGGCGTTGGATGAGTTCGAGGGCAGCTTGCGACAGTTGGAAGCTTTGCTCGTAATCCTCCTCAGACGCCGCCATGATGCTTAGCAACGCGAACGCCGCCGCTTCCTCTTCGGGTTTCTTCGCCTCGTCCGCATCCGTGATCATTTTTGCCGCGTCTGCTGCTTCGTCAAAGTGCCCCATCAGCAGGGAGCGCCATGCCGCCATGAGGCTGGTCTGGGTACCAACCGTCCCCTGGAAGTACACCATCAGGTGTTGTTCTGCGTATTGGCGCATCAGCTCGTGCATGAAGATCAGCCCCGTGCCATTGTGCTGGAAGATGGACTTGTCGATCAGGTTGGTCAGGTCTTGCAGCGATGCGCCCGTGACTTGCTGCGCTGCCCTGCGCCCAAAGCCCCCCCGGAAAACAGATAGCTTGGATGCGATGCGCCTCTCTTTTGCAGATAGCATCTCCCAGGACTGGTCGAAAACGACGCGCAAGCTGCGGTGTCGTGGCTCGGCATCGGCGTGCTTTGTGCTCAAAAAGTTCAGGTCGTGTTCAATTTCTGCGATAATTTCATCGCAGGAGAGCGTTTTCAACCAGGCGGCGGCGAGTTCGATGGCGAGCGGCAGCCCGTGTAACAGTTGGCTTAGCCGGATGACCCCTGTGCGGTTTTCTTCCAGGGAAAACCCACCTTGCACCAGGTGCGCCCGCTGCATGAACAAGTTCACTGCGCCGTAGTCCTCTGGGTTTTCCACATCAGTGCTCGCTGGCACGCTCACGCCATCCAGGTAGCGTATCCATTCTTTGCGCAGATTGAGCGCCGAGCGCGAGGTGACCATCACATGCACATCGGAGCTTGTTTCGATGATCGTGTTGACCACATCAACCGCATCCAGCACATGCTCGAAGTTATCCAGCAGGAACAGAATGCGCTTGTTCCGGATGTACTCAAGCAGTTGTTCCTGGCTGGTTAGCCGTACATTCATCTCGTTGATGATGGCGGCGACCACATCCCGGCGGCTTTGCGCCATCGCCAAGGGCACGAAAAACACACCATCCGGGAAGCGCCCCAGCGCATGGCGAGCCACCTCGATGCTGAGGCGGGTTTTGCCGATGCCCCCCGCGCCTGCCAGTGTAATCAGCCGGATGTCAGGGTTGTCGATAGCGTGTAGTATCGTCTGCACATCGCCGTCGCGCCCAATGAACGAGGTAGCGTAGCCCGGCAGGTTGTGGATGGTAGGCGTTGTGGGGGGGTCGGTCAGGGGATCGGCGGTCGCTGCTTCGTCGTCAAAGATGCTGAGCTTTTGCGCCCGCAAGATCGCCTGGGAGCGGCTGTGGACGCCGAGTTTGCTGTAGATTTGCTTGGTGTACCAGCGCACAGTTCCCACCTCAATCACGAGTTCGGCGGCGATGTCCGGGTTTGTGCGCCCGTCAATCATCATGCGCAGCACCTCAAGTTCGCGGGAGGTCAGCAACTTTTCGTATGCGATTTTCTGTCTCATGGATTCGTTGACTCAGACCAAAAATTTGGGCGCGGCTACACCACAGCGCCCTAGTTCAAGTGTACCGATTAATGGCAATCCTGCGAGTGGTTAGATTTGCGAATTGCCTATTTTACTGGCATTGATTCCGGTCCCCTCAGCGTTTGTGTGGGACAACCCCGAAGCAAGCGTATCAGCAGATAGCGGCAGCACCCTCCAGCCGAAAGGTGCGCAGGTCGGCATCTGCCAGCGCGGCAACAGCACGATTACCGCAAATCCACGCCACCTGCTGGTCTACCGTATTGAGGTCGTCGCGCAAATCCCAGGCGATAACGGTTCGATCATCCGACGAGGACAGGGCGGTTTCCCCATCCGGGCTAATCGCAATATCGGTGACGAGGTCGGTGTGGTTGATGAAACGATTGAGCACAGTCCCGCTGTTTAAGTCCCACATAATCACATCTGTGCTCGTGTCCCACGCTGCGGATAGCAACCGTTTACCGTCGGGATGAAACGCCAGGGCAACCACCAGTTCCCGGTGCCCGAACAACCGCTGCACGACGTCGCCGCTGGCAACATCCCATACGATGATCTCGCCGTCCATTGTTCCGGCGGCAACCTGTGTCATGTCCGGGTTGAACACCGCGATGGGCAAAGGTGCGTCCGCTTCGAACACGCGGGTGGGTTCCTCGGCATACAGCGCCCACATGAACACCTGCCCCCCGTCCGTTGCCGTTAGCAGGTGCTGCCCATCCGGCGAAAGGACAACACTACGGACACCTGCATCGGGTATTTTAATGATCTGCTGCGCTTCGCCCGTTACTAAATCCCAGTAGATGATGCGCCCGTCGGTGCCGCCAGATACCGCCTGTGTGTTGCCCGGCAAGTTCGCCACCCGCACCCAATCGGATTCGTCGTGGGCGTCCATGACGTGAATAATCTCCCCGGTGGCGGTATCCCACAGGGCAAGCACACCATATTCGTCGGCAGAGAGGATCTTGCTGCCATCTGGCGTAAAGGCAACATTCCGGATCGCATCGCCGTTCCACAAAAACCGTCTGATCGGCTCGCCCGTGGCAGCGTCCCACAGAATCAGGGTGGCGTCTGCGGAGCCTGAGACGAATTGTTTGCCATCGGGCGTGTAGGCAACCGAATCAACCCAATCTGCATGACCAGAATAACGCTGACGCACAAACGCCCCAAGCAAGTCCCAGATGACGATGGAACTATCGACAGAACTCGAAATCGCCTGCACGCCATCCGGGTGGAATGCCACATCTAGCACGCCACGGGTGTGCCCCACCAGCCGCTCTAGCACAACACCGGAGTTGATGTCCCACAGGATGACCGCCGTGTCATCCGATGCAGACAGCGCATAGCGTCCGTTAGGTCCGTATGCCACAGCGAAGACCACACCCGCGTGCCCATTGAACGTTCGCAGCAAGTTACCTGTTCGCAAATCCCACAGGATGATGCTCGCGTCGTAAGAGCCTGTGAGGGCGGTTTGCCCGTCGGGACTGAACGCGACAGACAACACCCCATCAAGGTGACCCGCTAACCGATGGACAGGCTCGCCTGTTGCTAAATCCCACAGAATTGCCGTACCGTCATCCGAACCCGACAGCGCTTGCGTGCCGTCAGGTGCTACCGCCACACTGTTGATGAAGTCGTCGTGCCCGGTTAGCGCGGTTACTTGCTCACCGGAATTCGCGTTATAGACCGCAACGGTGCCCGTAACGGTACCGGCAAGCACCGTTGCGCCGTCAGGTGCGTAGGCGGCGCTGTGCACGGCATCGTTGTCTGGCACATCAAAGGCGAGCAACTGCGCCCCGGTGACGACATCCCACGCGAACATCTGCCCGTCGAAGCTCGCCGACACCGCCCGCTCACCGTCGGGGCTGTATGTGACCGATGTGACCTCATCGTCCTGGGCAGGGATTGACCAGATGACTTCGCCGGACACGGCATCCCACAAATTCAGGGTGCCATCTCCTTGCCCGCTGGCAATCGTGCGCCCATCGGGACTGTACGTGACCGAGATAATGCCATCGACCGACTCATCCACGGATAGCTGCCGAACCGGACCCGGATTTAGCCCCACCTGTGTGAGCGCTTGTTGTGCCTCGGCAGGTGGGTCGTTAAGTTGCACAGCGTACAAGCCCAGCGCGATTGCTAACGGCTGGTTCTGGTCAACGAGTAGCTGGGACTGTGACGACAGCGCCAGCCCCTGCGCGACATCCGCCTGCCGCTGCGCCTGGAATTCGTTGGTGGCGGCGAGGTTGGCGTTGGCAAGTGCCTGTGCCGCCTGTGTGTTGGCAATGTTGCGCTGCTCGTCAATGTTGTTTAGCGCCACCTGCGACCCGTACAACCCGGCAACCAATGCCAGGATGATAAGCCCACCCAGCACGAGCGACGCCCGCTGGAAACGCTGTGCCCGGCGGGAAATCCGTGCTTCGTTCGCCTTGCGTGCCTGCTCTGCCGCCTCACGCGCCAGGCGCTCTTGCGTGCTTGCCGCAAGATAGGCTCGTTCGTCGTCGTTGAGGTGCAGCTTGGTGGTGTCGGCATAGTACTCGAACTGGGTTAGGCGGGTGCCGCTCGCTAGCAGACCCGGATCGCGGTTGGTGCGCAGCCACTCGGTCGCCTCTTGCATCAGCCGCCGCTGGATATAAAGCTGCTCGCGGCTGTCCGCCAGCCAGTCGCGCAGCCTACCCCACTCCCGAATCAGTGCCTCGTGCGCGACTTCAACCGTCGGCTCGCGGGTTTCCGGGTCGCGGTCAGTGGTTAGCAGGCGGGCGTTGCGGTAGGCATCCAACACACTCGTGACGTTGTCCGCGCCCCCCAGTTCGCTCAGCCGCACACGGCGGCGCGTGTCTTCCGCGCCTTCCCCCAGCGTGACCAGGCGCATAAATAGCTGCCAGATGGTATCGCGCTGTGCCGCTGTCGCCCGGTCGTACTCGTCGTCAGCGCGTTTTGCCAGCGCCCCGGTGATGCCGCCAAGCCTATCGTAGGCAGCAAGCGTGAGCATTTGCCCCTCACGCGCGTCGAACAGTTCTGTGAGGGCGTATTGCAGCAGCGGCAGTGCGCCGGGTTCTTCCACCACATCTGCCACCATGCGCTCTACAAGCCCGGACTCAAAGCTGGCGCCAACGTTGGCGGCAGGGCGGATGATGGTCTCGCGCAGTTCACCGTCGGACATGGGCAGCACAACTTCGGTGCGCTTACGAAGCAAATCGCCAAAGTCGCGGTAATTCAGCGGTCGGTCGTAGAAGTCTGCACGCAGTGTAATGACCACCCGCACCCGCGCCCGTGGATCACTCAGCGCGTCTAGCAATGCTTCCATGAAGGCGTTGCGCTCTACCTCGCTAGCGAGCGTGAATAACTCCTCGAACTGGTCGATAATCAGCAGGAGCTGGCTATCGTCCTCCGGCAGGATGTGCCCCAGCGCTGTGGTGATGCCGTCTTCTGCCCGCAGCAGTGCAGAGAGCCCCGTGGGGGCGGCTGCGGCAACGGGCAGCAGCTTTGCCTCGAGTTCCTCGAAGGGTTTGGCACCGGGGAACATTTCGACAATGAACCAATCTGCACTGCCGGGCAGGGCGTTCTGGCGCAGCCTGGGGAGCAAACCCGCTTTCACCACACTGGACTTACCCGACCCGCTGGGACCAACGACGGCAAGAAAGCGTGCTGCGGCTTCGGGTTGCCCTAAACGCGCTAGCAGGCGGTCTACGAGCGCCCCCCGCCCGTAGAAATTGCCCGCGTCACTCTCCTGGAACGCACGCAGCCCGCGATACGGGTTTGGCACATCCAGCGGCTTGGTGTAGCTATCATCGGCGGTCGCATCACCAAGCGCAGCCTCGAAAGCCTCCATCAGCTCAAAGATGGTCTGGTAGCGGTCGGCGGGATCCTTGGCGGTCGCCACCTGTATAACATCGTCCAGTTCATGCGGGAGCGACGGCACCGCCACCTGAATGGGCGGCAGCGGTCGGTTCAGTAGTTGAACCATGCCATCTAGCCCGGAGAAACCACGCACACCCGTCAGCAGTTCGTACAGCACCACGCCCAGGCTAAAGAGGTCTGTGCGCTCGTCGGTCGCTTCTCCCCGGAACTGCTCTGGCGCGGCATAGCCAAACGTACCGGATTCGTCCGGGTCTGCGATGGTTGCCTGGGTGCGGGCGATGCCAAAATCCAGCAGGTAGGCGACGCCAAACTCGTCTAACAGGATGTTCGCCGGCTTAATGTCCCGGTGGATGATGCCCTTGGCGTGGGCGAGTGCCAGCGCAGAACCCACTTGCTCCAGCCAGGTGAGCACAAGCCCCGGCGGTTGGGGACCGTTGTTGAACTGATTTTTGAGGCTGCCGCCGCGCAGGTAGCGCATGACCAGGAACGCACCACTTGGCTCTCGCCAGAAGTCGTACAGCGGCACGATGTTGGGGTGTTCTAGCCGGGCGATGAACTCTGCCTCGCGTTCAAAGCGGCGTATAAAGTCCGGGTTGTTCGCGTGGCTCGGTTTGATGACTTTAACGGCAACTTCACGCTTGACGACAGGTTGATACGCCAGCCATACCTCGCCCATGCCACTTACATCACCGATGGTGTGACGAAATTCCAGCCCTTTATGCACCGTGCCTGGCTGAATCGACGTGGACTGTTCGGGTTTTAGCGTTTCCATACCAACGAGGCACCTGTAACTTTGTACAATACAGCGTAACAAAGTTTAACAGGCGCATCAAAAAAGACAACCATATTAGACAATATATAAAATTATATTCGGTTATATGCTTAGGTAGAAGCAGGTAACACAACGGAGTGCAATCAGCGCAGGGGTGCGGTGGGGCATTGCAAAAACGGGGACGACACCATGCCATCCCCGCGCAGTGGTGCTAATTGTTGCCGAAAAGCCCGCCAGAGGACGGCTCTGTGGTGGGGGCACTGGCATCGTCGTCATCAGAATTAGAGCTGCCACCAAACAACCCGCCGGAAGACGGTTCCGGTGTGGTCGCGCTGGCATCGTCGTCATCAGAACTGGAGCTGCCACCAAACAGCCCGCCGGAAGACGGTTCCGGTGTGGCGTCGCTTGCTGGCGCGGCGATGTCCCCCTGGGTGATGACCATATTGTCGATGGTTAACTGTGCGGGACCGGTGATTGAGATAAAGCCGACAAACCCTTCTGTGAACATGTCGTCCTCTGACGCGATGATCTCTTCATCGTCAATGAGCATACGATAGGTGCTGCCCTGCGCGATGAGACTCACCTTGTAGGTCTGGTCGATGTTCATGGTTGTAATGTCGCTGACCTCGGTCGTGATGTCCCATTCTCCGTCCGCAGTGTCGGCGAAAGGACCTGCAAATGCCTCTCCGAATGTCGGGTAATAAAGCACATCGAAGCTTAAACCCGTCTCCTCCTGCAAGCGTAGGGTGAAGAACATCAAGATATCAGCGTAAGACGAGAATGTGATGTCCATATCCCAGCGGTAGTCAGTAACGGGCAGCACAACCTGGATGAACCCCTCGCCTTCCTCCGGGATGTCCATATCGAGCACGCCATCTGTCACTTCACCGGAGTCCACAAAGAAAATTTCCTCGTCTGGCACGGTAGAGAAATCGAATGTGGTGGTGCCTGTGTCTTCCGTCTGGGCAAAGGCGAACGCTGCGAGTGCTAGCATCAGCGCCAAGACGATTCCAGTCGAAAGGGTGATGTTCCTTTTCATCGGTGGTGCTACTCCTGTGATTGTTGTTTGAGTCGTCAACGAGTCATGTTGTTTTGCTGTGGTTAGCGCAGCGCGGATGCCAGCAGCAAACCATCGCTGCCGTTTGGCGCGCGTCCACGCCATTCGCCCTCGGTGTTCTTGCGGGGCGGTGGGGATGCCGAAGCATCCCCCTGTGGCAGGCGGTTTAGTTGCTCACCGCCCGGTTCGTTCGTGTGTTAAAGCGGCGCGGCGAGGACAAGCGTCCAGGTGTTGCCGACGCGTGCCAACCCGATTTCGGTAAAGGCGGGGTTGAGCATATTGCGGCGGTGCCCGTCGGAGTTCATCCAGGACTGGAAAACTGCCGCTTCGTTCTGGTCACCCTGGGCAATGTTCTCTCCTACAGTAGACCACGTATAACCTGCCGCTCGAACGCGAGACCCTATGTCCACACCGTTCGGCGCAGGTGCGGGGGCATCATGCTCGAAGTAGTTCCGGCTCACCATATCCTCGGAGTGCAGGCGGGCTGCGGTCGTCAGTTGTGGGTTGTAGCTGACGGGTCCGGCACCGTTGCGGGCACGTTCTGCATTGATGAGCGCCAGGAAGTCCGCAGCACCGCCCGGTGCGGTTGTGTCGTTGCCACCGCCGCTACCTGCCTGCGGGGGGGGGTCTGCGGGGGGGTGGGGTGGGGGCGGCGCGGGTTGGGTCACGGTGATCACATCGCCGCAGGCGCTGATGTCCGTTTCTCCCAATAGGTCGCCATTCACGAAAACGCGCACATCTTCAGTTGTGATTAACCCCACCTGGTCGCCAGGGTTCAGCGCGGGCAGCAAGCCAACCAGGTTGCTGTCGTCTGCAACTGCTTCCAGTTCAACTTCGAAGGTGTTCGCCGGAATCGGTTCGTCGCCGTTGTTGGTAAATGTGACCTCAACACCTTCTGGCGTGCACTGGTCAGCAACGTCAATTTCCCCTTCAACGGTTTCTTCCGCTTCTTCCGGGAGTTCACAATCGCTGATGTCAACATCCAGCAAAACCTCACCCTCACCCAACAGCACGAAACTCTCGTCAACCGGGTCAGTTTCTAAGCTCTCACCGGGTGCCAGTTCAACGTCATCCGATACAGAAATGCCAGACTCGGTTTCCAGCGTGACCTGAAGGGCACCTGTTTCGTCGCCGTCGTTAAAGAGGACTGCGACAACACCCTCTGGCTCACAGCGTGCACTCGCGTCAAAGTCGGCATCGTCCGCTTCCCCGTCGTCCTCACAGTCGTCAATGTCCGCGTCAAGGATAATCTCATCATCTACGATCACGAAGAAGCTCTCATCGAATGGGGGGGTGCTGTCGTCCTCACCCGGCGCAAGCTCAACCGTATCGGCAAGCACCTCACCGGACTCGGTCACGATTTCCACGTCCACAGCAATGGGTTCATCGCTGTTGTTGCTCAGGCTAGCCACGATGCCGTCTGCCGTGCAAACCGCATCGTAAACCAACTCGCCGTCGCCTTCGGCAGTCGCATCCTCGTCACAGTCGTCGATGTCCGCATCCAGCACGAACTCGCCATCGCTGAAAACCTCGAAGCTCTCGTCGAATGGGGGGGTGCTGTCGTCCTCACCCGGCGCAAGTTCAACCGCATCGGCAAGCACCTCACCGGACTCGGTCACAATTTCCACGTCCACAGCAACGGGTTCATCGCTGTTGTTGCTCAGGCTGGCAACGATGCCGTCTGCCGTGCAAACCGCATCGTAAACCAACTCGCCGTCGCCTTCGGCAGTCGCATCCTCGTCACAGTCGTCAATGTCCGCATCCAGCAGAATTTCATCACCAAGAAACAGCAAGAAGCTCTCTGGAATCGGCGGTGTTTCGTCACTCTCACCCACCCCAAGTTCAATCGTGTCACTCTCGACCACCCCACTTTCGGTATCAATCGTCAGCACCCAGCTATCATCAATCTCGCCAACGTTGGTGACGACCGCAACGATGCCCTCTGGCGTACATACCGCCTGCGCAATCAGGTCACCCTCAACCATAGGGTCCTCTGTGTCGTCCATGTCAAAGACATCGTCTTCGGGGAACTCATCGTCAGAGAACTCATCTTCGGGGAACTCGTCGTCAAAGAACTCGTCTTCGGGGAAGATGGCACAGCCATCGGCATCGAACCCAAGACCCATATCTACGTCAAACGGACATACGTCAAACTCGTCTGGTACGCCATCATCGTCTTCATCCTGGGCAAATGCGGTTGCAAAGCCCAACATACTGACGAGAATGCCGACCACTAGAAACAACGTCCAGTGAAAACGCTTGAACAACATAAATCTTCTCTCCTTACTCTACTTTGCATGAATGGTGTTTGTACGGCGTTGCCCAACCCGACCCAGATCGACCGAGGCTTGCGTGCGCCTACACCTGCTATTGTGGTGTGAGTTGGGTTGTAGGATATTGCGGAAGCTGGGAGAAAACCCCTACCATATGGGTAGGAATGCACCAGGGGGTGGTGTTCAGCGGGCGGCAGCGCAGGGAAATGGCACCCTGCGCAAGTACTCAGATTGACTTGTGCACGTCGGTAGACCTACAAAAGCCAGCAAGGTGCTGGCTTCTGGCATAGTGATGGGTTGCAGCGTGCGCGTTTACTCCAGCAGACGCCCTTCGATCTCCAGGTCTTCATCCTCCGCCAGCCATTCCAGCAGGGCGGCAGGAACCGGGGGTACGCTCTGGGTACTGATGACCTGATTGCCATTCTCGTCCATCCGGGTGACAAAGTTTACCTTCAGGTTTTCGTCCACATCCGGGTAATCGGTGCGCTGGTGGGCACCACGGCTCTCGCGTCGTTCAATAGCACCGCGCAGCGTCGCCTCTGCGGAGACAATCGAGGCACGCAGGTCGAGCGCCTGTGCCAGTTCCATCTGTGTGGTAACGTTCACGTTTACTAGCGCCGCCTTCAGTTGTTCCATGCGCCCCAGCCCATGCTGCAAGTTCTCCTCTGTGCGGACAACGCCGCACGTTTGCCACATGACATCACGCAGCGTTTGCAGCAGGCTGATGGCGCTCTCGCTGCCTGTGTGTACGAAGCTGTTCAGGTCATCGTATGCCGCCTGAACCACATCGTTGGCACGGACTTGTGCGCCGATGTTCTGGGAGAATTGGGTCGCTGCCTCGCCTGCACGGCGACCGAAAACAACCGTTTCTGCCAGTGAGTTACCGCCCAGGCGGTTTGCTCCGTGCAATCCGCTGGTTACTTCCCCGGCGGCATACAGCCCAACGATAGACGTTGCGTGCGTGTCCGGCTCGACGACAACCCCGCCCATGGTGTAATGTGCCGTGGGCGCAACTTCCATCGGCTCCTTGCTGATGTCGATGTTCTGTGCCTCAATGAACTGCTGGTACATGCACGGTAACTTCTCAAGAATATAGTCCAGTGGGCGGTGACTGATGTCCAGGAAGACGCCGCCGTTCGGACCCCCGCGCCCCTCCTGAATCTCGGTGTAGTTGGCAAGTGCAACGCGGTCACGGGTAGAAAGCTCCATGCGCTCGGCGTCGTAACGGCTCATGTAGCGTTCGCCGTCGGCGTTGTACAGCCGTCCACCCTCACCGCGTACCGCCTCAGTGACCAGTGTGCCCAGCATTGATTCCGGCGCGACCATACCCGTTGGATGGAACTGCACGAGTTCCATGTCGGCAATCTCGCCACCAGCGGCAAGCGCCAGGTACATGCCGTCGCCTGTGTTCTCCAGTGCACGGGATGAACTGCGTCGCCACAGGCGGGTGTGCCCACCTGCCGCCAGTACCACCGCATCGGCAAGGTAAACGGTGCGCTCACCGGAGAGCAGGTTAAAGCTCATTGCGCCAAAGCACACCCCGTCTTTCACCAGCAGCCGGGAAACGTACTGGTTTTCGTGAATCGGGATGTCGAGTTCTTCCACGCGGTCTGCCAGCCCATACAGCACGGCACGCCCGGTGGAATCCCCCACATAGGCAGTGCGACGATACTTGTGGGCACCAAAGTAGCGCTGGTCGATTTCGCCGTCGGGTGTGCGGGCGAAGTCCACCCCATACGCGACTAGCTCCTCGATGGCGGTGGGTGCCTCGCGTGCCATCAGCTCGACGGTGCGCGGGTCACTGAGCGAATAGCCTTCTTTCAGCGTATCTGCAAAGTGCTGCTGCCAGCTATCTTCGGGGTCTACGGTGCCCAGCGCAGCGTTGATGCCACCCGCGGCAAGCACAGTGTGCGCGTCGCGGCGGGTGCGCTTGCCGACGATTACAACATCTCTGCCAGCTTCATAGCCAGCGATGGCAGCACGCATCCCGGCAGCGCCGGAACCAATGACAAGGATGTTTGAGACATACATACGATAAGTCGTGTTCATGTTTAACAGGGGTGCTCCTGGATCTTTTCAATTTGGCATGTGTCGAATGTCATTAACATCGTATGACAGATGTCAGCGGTGAGTACGGGTCACTGTACGATAAGGGGGTATAAGTAAAATTGATAACCTGAGGGGTTATGCTTTCACTCCACAAGCTCAAGATATTCATCACCGTGGCAGAGCGCGGCAGCTTTAACAAAGCGGCGAACGACATGATGATGAGTCAATCTGGCGTGAGCCAGCACATGCAGGACTTAGAGGCAAGTTTGGGCGCAGACCTGTTCATACGAAGCCCGCAGGGTGTTAAAAAGACAGATGCCGGGGAGCTGCTGCACACCTACGGTCGGCAAATCCTCAAGTTGGTGACGGAAGTTGAACACGAGATTATGCAGGCAGGGGAACTGAACCAATATCGGCTGAATTTGGGAACAACACCGGGGGTGAGCGTGTACATCCTGCCGCAGTGGTTACGGTCGTTTCAGGATCGCTACACCAGCTTGCAGGTATCGCTGGATGCGGTTAAAACCGCACAGGTTGTGAGCGGTGTCTTGAGCGGCGAGTATGACCTGGGCTTTTTGGAAGGGGAGCTTGAAGAACTTGACCGCCCCGCGCTGGGCAGGGTAGATATTCAACAGGTTCACTATCAGGTCATGGTCGGGGCAGAGCATCCGTGGCGTGACCGAGATACAGTGTCCCCAGCAGAGTTATCTCAGCAGCCGTTTATCAATCGTCAGCCAGGAAGCCGCACACGGCAGTGGCTAGAGCGGTCACTGGCGGCGCATGGCATCACGCTAAACACTGCGGCAGAGCTAGATAGCCCCGGTACCGTGAAATATGCGCTGCTGAACGGCATGGGTGTGGGCATCCTTCCAGATTATGCTGTCGTTGGGGAAGTTCGGCGTGGCGAGATTCATCTTCTGCAATTGGAGCACATCGCGCTGCACCGCCCGCTGAAGATGGTGTGGAACAAGCGCGAGTCACTGGGGTCGGTTCAGCGGGCGTTTTTGGGTGTCATCGAGCCAGATAAAGAGGCTTTGATTGCCTTACTGAATTGACAACAGTATGGCGGTGGTATCCTGCCCGCGTGTGGGGGATGCCGATAGCATCTGCCCGGCACAGGTTGTACAATCTGCGCCGGGTTTTATTTCTGCAAGTAAAGACACAGGAAGGATGGCACATGTTCGATTTACCAATGTTCGGTGGGGGTGCCAGCGAGAACCTGTGGGACGAGCCAGACATCGTGCTCAGTTACATCGTCACGGCGCTGGTGAACGGCATGGGGCTGGAAATAGGCGTGACGCTCATGGCACGCGGATTAGTCGTTAGCGGCACCCTCACCAGCGAACACAACTACCTGGAGCAAATTAGCAATGTGCTGATGAATCAGGTGCAGTTTACCGACGAAAGCGTGCCAGAAGACGTGCGCGAGTCGCTGAAAGCACTGCTCGACCTGCGCTCGCTGAGCGAGTTCGACGCGGACAGCTACTTGCCAGGCGCGGGCAGCATCTCCATGGGGGATGAAGGGGACGAAGACGAAAGCGACGACAACGACTTCGCGGATATGGATGACTTCGATGACGACGACATGGACATCGTCGACCTGCCGCCCACGCTGCAATATCTTCACCTCAAAGACCCCATCATCGTCGCCGGGGAGCCGCCAATCAACTTTGGTGAGGGCAGCGACGTGATGGTTCGGCTGCGCCTGACCACCATCGACGGCTGGATGCTGGGCAAGATCTCGCCAGACATGACCAACTACATCGACTTTGACGACAACGGCACCAAGCACTAGCCGGATGGCGTGGCGGCGCGTTTGGCGTTGGACGTGGCGGGCGGGGCTGGCGCTGCTGGCAGCGTGGTTCATCTTCTCTGTTGTACTGGTGGTGTCGATTATCATCTACGGCACCCAGGACTACGCCCGATCAGCAGATGTGATTATCGTGCTGGGCGCTGGGGTAAAAGCAGATGGCACCCCGTCACAAACGCTGCTGGAACGCAGCCTGCGTGGTGCGGCGCTGTGGGACGCAGGGGTTGCGCCCCGGCTCATCTGCACGGGCGCTGTCATTGGTGCCTCGCCTCGTGCGGAGTCCGATGCGTGCCGCGAAGTGCTGGAAAACGCGGGTGTTCCGCCCGATGCCATTTTTATTGAAGACCGCAGCGTAAACACCGAAGAAAACGCCCGCTACACCCTGGAACTAATGCAAGCAAACGACTGGCAGAGCGCCGTGGTCGTCAGTTCGCGCTATCACCTGCTGCGGGCACGCTGGCTGTACTGGCAGCAGGGGCTAAACGTGCACACCAGCCCTGCCCGCATTGATTACCTCACCACACAAGAAATCCTGTACTCCTACTTCCGGGAATGGGGTGCCTTCCACTGGAACGCGGTACGCCCCTACCTGAACGCACCACACTTCATCGTACCTGTGCCGTAGGGCAAGCGTGTGTGTTTGGCGGCATTTCATTCGCCGTTAACGTTCATCTCCGCATATAATGGTGAGAGGGAAGTCTGAAGACATTCACACAGGCATATGTGGGAGATATTATGTTAAAACGATTTTGGATCGTGTTCGTCGCGTCCGTGGTGCTCACCCTGGGGGTGCCCGCATCCATGGCGCAGGAAGCCGCAACCCCGCAAGCACCCCCCACCAACCCGCTGCTCGTCACGGAGGTGCTGCCGCTAGATGGTGCCCGCGATGTGGCACCGCAAACGCCAATCACCGTCATTTTCAACCGCCCCGTCGTGCCGCTCACCGTGCTGGAGGAGCGCGACAACCTGCCTCAACCGCTGGACATCACCCCGGCGGTAGATGGCACAGGTGAGTGGCTCAACACATCCATTTACGTGTTCCGTCCGTTCGAATCACTCGGTGGCGGCACTGCCTATCGCATCAGGGTGGATGACCTGCAAAGCGCCGACGGCACACCCATTGAGCCGTTTACGTGGTCGTTCACGACTGAGATGCCGATGGTTACCGCCATTGAGCCGGAGCCGCTAAGCAGTGACAACAGCCTGACCGAACCGGTACGCATTAGCTTTAACCAGCCGATGAACGAGGCGAGCGTTGAAGAGGCGTTCTCATTGACGAGCGAGAGCGGCGAAAGCGCTGCCGGAACCTTCGCATGGAACAGCAGCAGCACCCGCATGACGTTTGAGCCGACGGGCTTAGAACTGGACACGCTCTACCGCGCCCGGCTGAACACCACCAACGTGCGCCCGCTGGTCGGCAATGCCATACTAGCCGGGGAAAGCCCCAACTGGACGTTCCTGACCATACCGCTGCCGTCCATCCTCAGCATCAGCCCATTTAACGATGCCACAGGTGTGGACATCTACAGCAGCGTGACGATTGAGTTTGCCTCTCCCATGGACGAGCAGAGCGTGCGCGAGCGCGTGAGCCTGACCCCCACACCGCCGGAAGGCGACAGCAGCGGCTTCTACAGTTCGTTCAACAACACCTACCGCATCAACTACGGCGGCGCGGCAAACACCACCTACACCCTAACCATCGAACCGGGCATGCAAGACGTCTACGGCAACACGATTGACGCCGGGCGCACGGTCACGTTTACCACACGGGACTTCCGCCCGGAGTATTCGCTGCAAATTCCCGGCGAAATCGGCTTCTACAATGCCTTTAACGACGCCACCGCGCTCTATCTCGCCTACCGCAACATCGAAACGGTAGACCTGCGCCTGTACGACGTGGCGAACTTCGACCTCGTCACGCAGTTGACCGACAACAGCTTCGACATCTCCTACGGCTACACCCCCCCAGACGACACACTCATCCGCGACTGGACCATTAACGCCAGCGACCTGGAAAACAACCGCCGCCGCTTCGACCTGGTTGACCTGGCACAGACCAACACCACCGGGCTTACATCGTGTGACGGTGCGCTGCCGTCGCGTGTGGCACCGGGCGATGTCGCCATCGTCACGGTAGAGCCAGACCCATTGCGTGCCCGCTCAGAGCCACCCGGCGGCGAGATCGTTGACCTGATCTACGCGGGCTATCGCATCCCCGTGCTAGAAGGACCGCGCTGCATTGACGGCATTCCGTGGTTCCAGGTGGAACTGCGCGACGGGCAGGCGGTTTGGGTGGCGGAGAGCGTCGGTGAGGAGTACTTCATTGATGTGCGTGCTGCTGCGGAACGCGCCCCTGTGCCTGTGGGCGAGGACGGTGCGCTGTCGCCGGGGGCATACCTGCTCACCGTCTCGTCGGATACCCCCAACGCCACCTACCACACCGCGCCCGCCCACTTCCTCATGGTCTCCACCGTGAACGTCACGCTCAAATACTCTGTCGGCGAGATGGTCGCGTGGGTCACCAATGTGGACACAGGCGAACCTGTGCCCAACCTGCCCGTGCAGTTCTACACAGACGGCGCGGCGAACCTGGGCACGGCAAACACCGATGAAAACGGTGTCGCCCGGCTGGGCATCCCGCGCATGGACGACCTACGCCAGCAGATGGTGGCTTTGGTCGATACCGGCGACCAGTTCGGCATGGGTGCCGAACGCTGGACACGCGGCATCGAAAGCTACGAGTTCGGTGTGCGCTACGACTTCGACCCGGACGACTACGAAACCTATCTCTACACAGACCGTCCCATCTACCGACCAGACCAGCCCGTGTACTTCCGGGGCTTTGTGCGGGAAAAGCAGGACGTGACCTA
>CAYVGI010000039.1:0-5579 GCA_964451095.1 uncultured Anaerolineaceae bacterium | reverse complement strand
GTGTTCCGCTCCGAAGTGGAACAGACGGTGGAAACAACCGCCACCGCCGTCACCAACGCCGACGGACGCGCTGTGTACACGTTTGTGCCGTCGCAGGGCGGTGTATACCGCATCCAGGCGACCACACGCGACGCACGCGGCAACCAGATTACCTCTGCGCGGGTGGTGTGGGCATCCGGGCGCAATTACGTCTCCTGGCGGCAGGAAAATGACCGCACGATTGACCTTGTTGCCGACGCAGACGAATACGCTGTAGGCGACACCGCCCGCATCCTGATTACGTCGCCGTTCCAGGGGCAGGCAACCGCACTCGTCACCGTGGAGCGAGAAGGCGTCATCCTCACAGACACGGTCACGCTGGAATCCAACTCCCTGGTGTACGAACTGCCCATTGAGGACGCTTACGCGCCGAATGTGTTCGTCGGTGTGATGCTGGTAAAGGGCGTGGACGAAAACAACCCGGTCGCATCGTTCCGGGTGGGGCTAACCAGCCTGCGCGTGGACACCGAACGCCGCCAGGTGAACATCGAGATTGAGCCAAATGTTGAGCAGGCGGCACCCGGCGAGACCGTCAGCTACACCGTCCGCACAACCGACTTCAACGGCGAGCCGATTTCTGCACAGGTGGGCTTAGGGCTAACCGACCTCGCCTCGCTCTCGGTTGCCGCCCCCAACAGCGGTTTGCTGCTAGATCGCTTCTACGGTCCGCAGTCGTTGTCGGTTGTCACCAGCACGCCCCTAACGGTGAACACAGATGAAGTCACCCAGAACATCGAAGATGTGTTCAAAGGTGGCGGCGGCGGCGGCGGCGGCGGTGGTGTGATCCCCATCCGCAGCGACTTTCAAGACACGACCCTGTGGCAGCCCGATCTCGTCACGGATGAAGACGGCACCGCAACCGTAGACGTAACCCTACCCGATAACCTGACGACATGGCGTATGGACGCCCGCGCGGTCACACTCGGTACAGATTCGCCATTCCTCGTCGGGCAAGAGACGTTCGACCTCATCAGCACCAAGCCCCTGCTGGTGCGCCCGGCAACCCCCCGCTTCTTTGTGGTGGATGACCGGGTGACGCTCGCCGCCGTTGTGAATAACAACACGGGCACGGAACAAGATGTGACCGCGTTCGTGGAGGTGAGCGGCGTTACGTTCATGGAGGACAACGCCCAGCAAACCACCACCATTCCAGATGGCGGGCGGGCACGCTTTGCATGGGATGTGACCGTAGACGATGTGGAAACCGTGGACGTGACGTTCTTTGCCGTCACCGCCGACGAACAGTTCTCCGATGCGAGCAAGCCGCGCACCGGGCTGGGCGACGAAAACCTGCTGCCCGTGTACAAGTTCGCAGTGCGCGAGACTGTGGGCACATCCAACACCATGCGCGATGGCGAAACCATCACAGAAGCGGTGCAACTGCCGCAAACGCTGGACATCGCCGGGGGCGAGCTGCTTGTCAACGTCGATACATCACTGGCAGCGACCACACTGGACGGGCTAACCTTCCTGGAGAACTTCCCGCACCAGTGCACAGAGCAAACAGTGAGCCGCTTTTTGCCGAACGTCATCACCTACAGCGCACTGGAACAGCTCAACCTGGATCGCCCGGCGCTGCAAGCAAACCTGGATGAGCAGGTGGAGGTCGGGTTGCAGTTGCTCTATGTGCGCCAGAACATCAACGGCGGTTGGGGCTGGTTCCCGCGTGACGACAGTAACCTGCTGACAACTGCCTACGCGGTAGTGGGGCTGCACGAAGCGCGTGAGGCGGGCTACCCGGTCGAGGCGTCTGTGCTGCGCCGCGCCCAGGAGTTCTTGCAGCTTAACTCCGCGCTGACCAGCACCTATCAGTTCAGCGGCGGGGACTGGCAGTACAACCGGGAGGCGTTTGTGCTGTACGCGCTGGCAATCTCCGGGGAGCCGGACGTGGCACGCATGTCCAACCTGTACGAGAACCGCGCCCGCCTCAGCACCAACGGGCAGGCGTTCCTGGCACTGGGGCTGCACATCGCGCAACCACAGGACGCCCGCATCCCGACGTTGATGTCGGACATTATCGGCACAGTTAACATAAGTGCCAGCGGTGCCTTCTGGAGCGACAACGACCGCATCAACTGGACGACGGACACCCGCGCCACGGCAGTTGTGCTGCAAGCGCTCATCGAAATCACACCGGATAGCGACCTCATCCCGAACACGGTGCGCTACCTGGTGAGTGCCCGCACCGCCGATCACTGGGAGACCACCCAGGAAACCGCCTGGTCGATTATGGCGCTCACGGACTGGATGGTCGTCAGCGGGGAACTGACACCGGACTTTGACTTTAGCGTGACGGTTAACGGGGACACGCTGCTAGCAGAGCAGGCAACCACAGAAAATGTCCGTGAAACACGCGAACTCGCCGTGGATGTGCTGGAATTAGTGCAGGAAGAGGCGAACCAACTGGTGTTCGAGCGCACAGACGGACCCGGCGTGATGTACTACACCACATTCCTCAACGCCTACCTGCCCGTGGAACAGGTAGAACCCCTGGAAAACGGCATTAGTGTCTCCCGCCGCTACCTGAACCAGGACGGCGAGGGCGTCACCAGTGCGGCGGTGGGGGAGGTCATCGAAGTGCGGCTAACGGTCATCGTGCCGAACAACCTGCACTATGTTTTGGTGGAAGACCCCATCCCAGCGGGCACAGAGGCAATAGACCCGAACCTGGAAACCGCACAGCAAATCGGCACCCGTCCATCGCTGGAACGGTTGGATGCCCAGCGCTTTGGCTGGGGTTGGTGGTGGTTCAGCAATATTGAATATCGTGATGAGATGGTGGCGCTGTACAGCACCTATTTGCCCGCGGGCACCTATGAGTACGTGTACAGCATCCGGGCAACCGTGCCGGGTGAGTACAACGTCATCCCGCCCACCGCACAGGAGTTTTACTTCCCGGATGTGTACGGGCGCGGTGCAGGCAGCACATTCACGGTAACAGAGTAACAGTCAACGTGGCGGGGACGGAGCGCTTACCGTCCCCGTCCGTCCTTATTCCTCGTCGGGCTGCGCCGGTGACGTTGGTGCTTCTACGGCGGCGTTCTCAGTGTCCTCAGCATCCCAGTTGATGCCCTTGCTGAAGAACGCCAACAGCAGTTCGTTCACGCGCTCGGCACGGTCGTGCTGCACAAAGTGCGACGCCCCCTTAAACATCACCAAGCGCCCCTCGTCCGCCATTTCCGCGCTCGGCTCCGCCATCTTGTGCGACAGCGCAAAGTCCTCCATGCCCCACAGCACCAGCGTGGGCACATGGATGCGCCCGTCGTCGGGCATGTCCGGTTGGTAGCGGGCGGCGGCACGGTACCAGTTAATCATAGCGGTCATCGCGCCGGGTTGCCCCCACGCTTCGACGTAGCGGCGCAGTTGGTCATCGCGCAGGTTTGCCTGCTCCCGCATAATATTCGCAAACTGCGAGTAGTTCGTCATACGGGCGATTGCCTCTGGCAGGGCAGGGATCTGGAAGGCACCCACGTACCAGCTACGCAGCATTTGCTCTGGCGTGGTGCGGACGAACGTGCTGTACACCTTGGGGTGCGGCACATTCATGATGACAAGCTGCTGCACGCGATCTGGGTGGTGCATGGCGAAGTACCACGCCACCATCGCGCCCCAGTCGTGGGCGACCAGGCGCACTTTGTCGTACTCCAGCGCGTCTAGCAGCCCCAGCACATCCGCCACCAGCTTGTCGATGGTGTAGGCGTCTACGCCCTGCGGTTTGTCCGTCAGGTTGTAGCCGCGCTGATCCGGGACAATCACACGGTAGCCTGCCTCCGCCAGCGATTGAATCTGGTTGTGCCAGCCGTACCAGAACTCCGGGAAGCCGTGCAGCAGCACGACGGGTTCACCTTCGGCGTAACCTGCCCGCATGACGTGCATTTTGATGCCGTTCGTCTCTATGTAGGAGGAGCGGGGAATATTCACTTTTACGGTTTCGTTGACCATACCTGTGCCCTCAACGCAATACTGTTTTTTTGTGGACGTATTGTAAATGCTTGCCCAGGCAACCTACATGAGAAATTTGTCAGCCTATGCCTCTGGGCGGGGCAGCACGGTGAGCGCACTGCGCACCCCGACGTTGAACAACAGCTTGGGCGACAGCAGCGCGTAGTTCTCGCCGCCGTCTACGGGGTCGGTCTGGTCGCAGAACAGCCGCAGCGACAGTTGGTTGGCGAAGTGCAGCGTCAGGTCTAGTCCGGGCCAGGTGATCTCCCACGCGGCAATGGGTTGCCCCAGCATGTACCCCAGGTAGCTGCGTTTGGTCGCATCGTCATCGCTCCACGATGTGACAATCTGGTCGGGGGAGTCTAGCCGCCAGGTGCAGTCGGCAATTGCCAGCTCATACGCGCCGATGTGCGTGCGCTGCTCTTCGGTGAGGTTGGGTGCGTCCAGCGGCAGTATGCGCGGGGTCTTGTCCCCCAGGCTGAGCGTCATGCCGTTTTCCAGCCCGCCGCTGACCAGCACCGACCAGCATACCTGCTTAACCATTTCATCTAGCGCTGCCGCCAGCAGTTGATGAGGATTGGTGCTCATGAATTTGCCGCTCGCCTCCGCATAAGATTTAGCACGCGGGGCATCACCTGTGTGTAGCCCCGGTACAGCAGCGGGATGGGCGCGTAATCCCACGCGCCGATGTGCCGCGTGACCGTGCCCCGAAAGCCGCGTTTGAACTCGTACACGCCCCACAGCGGGTCATCCTCGTTGAAGTCGTTGGGGGCACCCCACATGTCATAGGTGCTGTACCCCTGTGCTTTTGCCCACTGGATTGCCGCCCATTGCAGTGCGTAGGTGGGCATACGGTTGCGCTCCACATCGGCGGATGCCCCGTAGAAGTACCAGCAGGTGCGCCCAAAGTGAAACAGAATCACATGCGCGATGGGCGTGCCGTCGTA
Source organism: uncultured Anaerolineaceae bacterium (assembly GCA_964451095.1). Taxonomy (GTDB): domain Bacteria; phylum Chloroflexota; class Anaerolineae; order Aggregatilineales; family Phototrophicaceae; genus DAOTTY01. The sequence continues at coordinate 651 of CAYVGI010000039.1, read as the reverse complement.
CTCTGCAATCAGTGGGTGTGCTAGCCCCGCCTGCATAAAGCGTGCCCACGCCTGCTTGTAGTAGTCAAACGGGCGCGTGATGAACGCATTGCGCTCGCCCGTGGTCGCGTACAGGTCGTACAACACGGGCAGGTCGTCTAGACCGCCGGGGCGCACGCTCACGCCCTTTTTCTCCGCCGTGCGGACTTTGCGGCGGGTGTTGCCGCTCATCGCCATGAGCAGATCGTCCTCGCTTTGGGTCAGGTCTAGCGTGATGGTGTTGCGGAACTGCGGCTGCTCGTCACTAAAGCGCCACCCCCGCTTCGTGAGCATCCCCTGCAATTCCTGTCCGGTTGCGCACGGTGTGTCGTCGTCCTCGCCGGGCACGCCTGTTGCCGCTGCCACATCGGGGTCAATCTTCAGCCAGATGGCACCCTGCGCCCGCGCTGACCGCTGTAGCGCATCCAACACGGCGGCGGTGAGCTCAGCGTCCTCGTAAGCGAGTGCGGGACCCTTCGGCGCGTACATCACGCGCAGCGGACCGACGCGCCGCACGCCCACCGATGCCATCGCCACCACCGCATCCCCGCGCCGGAATGCCAGCCGATGCGGTTGCCAACCGGTCGTCGCCTGCTTGAACGCGCCCCACTCCCAGGTTTGCAGCACATGGGC
>CAYVGI010000038.1:0-35095 GCA_964451095.1 uncultured Anaerolineaceae bacterium | reverse complement strand
TTTTGGCCAACGATGGGTTGCTGCCTAGGTTTGCCCCCCAATCCCGAATGCACCCGAACGTACACCTCTACCTGCATTTGTGGGGCAAGTTTAAGCTCAGACATTCTGTATTGATTGCGAGGGCCATACTCACCAGCTCTGAAAGCAACTTCAGTTTCCCAAAATCTTTCTCTAACAACATCCCATGAAGGTGGATTACCAGATGATGTAGGAACATCAAGATCGTCACCTGGTTTCCAACAATTACCTGAGTTATGAACCAGCCAGTCCCCCTCACCGACGTAGAACGTGTGCGCCTCGTCCACGGTGAGGTTGTACATCGGCTGGTTGGCGTCCTCCACCACCACGACGCGCTCTACGGTGCCGTAGTCGCCGTCCAGTGACAGGATTTGCTCGCCTGCGGTGAGGTCTGCTGCGTTTACCCACACGCCGTCGTCGGTGGTGTTCGCGCTGAGAGCGCACAAGTAGGTGGGCGCTGGGTGCAACGCCCTTACACGATGACGGATGGAGCGGGAGCGCTCAGGTGGTGTGCTGGCGCAGGAACTGGACGACGATGCGGTTAAAGCGCTGGGGCTGCTCCCGGTTGACCCAGTGCCCACACAGCGGCAGCACTTTGAGGTCGGCGTTGGGGATCAAGCGGGCGGCGCGTCGGGGCCACTTAACGGGCACGGACGGGTCGAACTGCCCATGTACGAGCAGCGTGGGGATGTCGAGGTCTGGCAGTCGGGGGGTGTAGTTGGTCAGGCAGCCTTCGGGCGTAATCTCGCTGCGCAGCCACTCGTAGAAGATCTCCAGGCGCACACTTTCCTCGGCATCGTTGATTACTTCTTCGTTGAGTGCGAAACGGTTGAAGTAAATCATGGACAGTCCCGTCCACAGCACAGGGCGGAACGCTCGCGTGAACCACCAGGCGGTGCGCTGTGCCAGCGGCGGTGCTTGCAGCGCCATCCGTGACCAAATGTGGAACGGCGCGTTGTCCTGGATGCCATAGGAGCCCACCAGCGCCAACTGTTCTACGCGCTGGGGGTGTGCCAGCGAAAAACCGAGCGCCGTGGCACCGCCCATGCTCAGCCCCACCAACGAAAAGCGCTCTAGCCCGAGTGTATTGACGAACGCCGTCAGGGCACGGATGAGGTAGGCGGTGGTGTAGGGGGTGCCGTCTGGGGGCGGGTCGCTCTCACCATAGCCGGGGAAGTCCATCGCGTAGACGCGGTGGGTTTGCCCAAGTGGTTCCATTAGGTGCCGCCACGCGATCTTGGCACTGTCTATGCCGCCGCCGTGCAGCAGTACCACGGGCGGTGCGGTGGGGTCTCCGGCGGTGTAATAATTGATGTCAATGGTGTTTATATAGACGGAACCTGTTGCAAAATCTTCCATAGCTTGCTTCACGGTAACTCAACCTAACGACCATGCTCTTATTGTACACTAATCTTGGCAGGGTGTCGCTGTGTGCTGCAACAGGGCACGGTTGTAACTGTGCACAGACGTAGAGGCTGGTACAATGCGCCGCGTTAACGAACAATCCGCAGGAGCAAACCACACATGACGGATGAACCCCAGGTCATCCCGCCAGAAGATGCCAAAGCGATCCTGTACCAGGCGATTACGGATGAACTGGGCGCAGGGTGGGACACGGCAAGCGGACGTTGGGTGGTGGTGACGAACACGGCATACATGGCACGCCTGAACAAAGGGCAGATCAACATCGACTTCTACGTGGACTACTTCAGCGGCGAAGTGACCGTGCAGGTGCGCGAGGTTCACGGTGGGCAGGACACGGGTCGGTTGCTGGCTTGGATGCTGGTGGGGTTGTTCACCGTGATTGTGGTCATGCTGGCACGGGCGCTGGGGTACATTTGATGCGGGCGATATTTGCTGACCTGCGGTGTGGCAGTTGGGCGGCGTGGGTTGCGGTCACGCTGGGGGTGCTGGTGCTTGCTGCACCTGTGCTGACGTACCCGCTTGGGCGCGACCAGGGCGAGTTTGCCATCATTGGCAGCGGCATATTGCAGGGCGCGGTGCCTTATGTTGACCTGTGGAACCCCAAGCCACCTGCTGTATTTTACACCTATGCCGCCGCGATACAGGTGTTCGGGCACCATGCCATGGCGCTGCGGGCACTGGACTTGCTGCTGTTCCCGATGGTGGGGGCGGCGCTGTACGCAATTGGGCGGCGGTTGGGCGGCAAGGCGGTTGGGCTGTGGGCGGTGCTGTTTTACGGGGTGTTTTACTTTACAGAGACGTTCTGGACGCTGACGCAGAACGATGGCATTGCTGTGGTGCCGATGGCGTTGGCGGTGTGGTGTGTGTTTTGGGCGCTGGACGCCGCACACACAGGGCGGCGCTTGTTGCTGATGGGGACATGTGGGGCGCTGTGTGCGCTGACGCTGTGGTTTAAGTACCCCTATGTGCTGTTTGTGCTGGCGCTGGTGGTCGGCTACATCAGTGTGCGGCAGCGCTTTGTGATTGCCGAAGCGGGGGCATTTGCCGCTGGTGGGCTGCTGATCGGGCTGGGTGGTATGGCTTACCTTGCCGCGCTGGGCGCACTGGGCGCATGGTTTGAGAGCGCATGGGTCACAGGGGGTTACACGGCACAGGGCTACGATTGGGTTACATTCCGGGCGGAGATGGTGAAATACCTGGGTTTCCGGTGGCAGCATTGGCACCTGTTGTGGGTGTTTGCCGGGCTGGGCGCAGCACAACTGGTGTTTGTACGGCGGCGAAAAATACCGGAGGCGGGCAATCGTATCGTGACAGATGGGCGTGGATGGCGTATTATTGGGCTATGGCTAATGGGTACAGCCGTTGCAATGCTGGTGCAAGCAAAGGGATATGACTACCACTGGCTACCTATGCTGCCACCGCTGGCACTCCTAGCCGGTAGCTCGGTCGAAAGTATCTCAGACACCATCCAGCGCCAAACGACCCAACACGGGTTCAAACGGCTTACACAAACGATAACAGCACTTGTGCTGATGATATGGCTTGCTGTGAACACCTGGGGCGGCGCTCTACCGTACTTGCGTGGGCAGCAAACACAACAAAGCTATTACAAAAGCTTTGTGGGCGGTGAATTTGTCGCGGATGAATCTCACGCTGTTGCCGCGTACCTGCGTGAGCACACCGCGCCGAACGATACCCTTTACATTTGGGGCTTTCGCCCGGAGGTGTATTTCTTGAGTAGCCTACGCCCGGCGTCCCGCTTTATCTTCCAATTTCCGCTGGTGGCGGACTGGTACCCCCCGGAGTGGCAGCAGCAAAATGTGGATACGCTGTGGGCGAGCCTGCCGCCGTTTGTGGTCGTGGTGCAAGGCGATTACATGCCGTGGGTAACCGGCAAAGATGCGGACTCCAACACACTGCTGCAAAGCTACACCGAACTGAACAACTGGCTTATCTTCAACTACGAGCGCGACACGCAGATAGGAAACTTCCTGATATGGCGACGGAAATCTTAGACGATATCACGATTCGTAAGGCTGCGCCCAAGGATATCGCTAGCATCAAGGCGTTTATTGAGGAGTTCATTGAGGATGGCGATGTGCTGCCGCGCACCGTTGACGAGATCGAAGAACTGCTGCCGACGTTCTTTGTGGCGATGCGCGGTGATGACATTGTGGGCTGTGTGACGCTGGAAATCTACAGTTGGAAGCTCGCTGAACTCCGCAGCCTGTGTGTGTCGCCGTCTGTGCGCGGCAGGGGGATTGGTAAGCGGCTGGTGCGAACGTGCTTGGAACTGGCGCGAGAGCGAAAGGTGCTGGAGGTGATGGTTGTCACCCGCTCTGAGGAGTTCTTTAAGACCTGTGGCTTTGACTACACCCTGCCCAACCTGAAGAAGGCGCTGTTCGTGCAGACGAGAGACGAGTAGTGTTACAGCGTGATGAGCACAATGGCGACGACCGACAGCGCCACCCCCACCCACTGCTCCACACCCAAGCGCTCTTGGAGCACGCGCCACGCTAGGATAACGGTCACGGCGGGGTAGAGCGAACTCACGATTGCCGCCACATCCAGGCGACCGACCTGGGCACTGAGCACAAAAAACACGTTACCGCCGGTATCGAACACGCCGCTGAGCAGCACAAATCGCCAGCTAGCGGGGGCCGGCACCAATGGCACGCTGCGCAGCAAAGCAATGCCAAACAACAGCGCCAGCGATGCGGTGCGGGCAAAGGCAAGTGGCGCGAACACACTATCGGTTGCGACAAGATTGATGAACACGAAAAAGCCACCAATTGCCAACCCCGCCGTGACAGGCAGCGTAAGCTCCCATAGCGCGATGCGCCCAACCGCTTCTGTTTTGCTGACGAGCCACACAGCGACCAGCGCGATCGCAAAACCGGCAAGCCGCGTGGCGCTGGGCAGCCCTTCCGTTGCTATACTGACCAACACAGGCACCACCCCCGCCGTAAGAGCGGAAACAGGCGCAACCACCCCCATACGTCCAGACGCCAGCCCCTGATACAGCGCGACGATGCCAACAGAGCCGAACAGCCCTGCCAGCAGCGCCCAGCGAATGCTCGATAGCTCCGGGAATGGCTCCCCGAACAGCAGCGCCAACAGTACCAGCAGCACAAAGCCAATCACCTGAGAGCCGATAACGACGCTGTACACGCCGCTGCGCTTGCTCGCCATGCCGCCGCCAAAATCGCCCGTGCCCCAGCTAAATGCTGATGCCAGCCCGTAAATTGTGCCCAGCAACTCGCCTATCAACCTATATTTGTCCTTTGTGTGTGTGTGCTGTGATAGCTGGATTTGCGCTGCTTTAGTCTAGTGGCAGCGCAAATGGGAAGAAGTTGCCCTGGCGGATTGCCGTGCTCCAGAAGCCGAACACCAGTCCCGGTTGGAACGCCCCATCGAATACATCCTGCGGGGCGGGTGTTGCGGCGGCGATGTCGTAGGTGACAACGTACAGCCCGTTCATCTCCTGGACGGTGGGTGCCGCTTCCGTAAAGCCGATGGTTTGCAGCCAGCCGTTGTCAAACGCCGTGATGAGCACGGGAATACGCTCTGCGGCGCGGTTTGCCTGTGCAGGTGTGCGGTAAACCACCACGACGCGATGCACCTGGGTTTGCTCAATTTGGAGGTCAGCCGCGGCAACAAGCACATAGGGCGGCAGGTAGGTAAGGTCGGCTGTGGCTAGTTGCTCAGTCTGTTGGTTGCGCCCAGCATCCTGGTTCAGGATGAACGCTTGCAGTAGTTCGCCCTGTGCTGGTTGCAGTGCCTCTGCCATCACGCGGTACTCGCGCATGTCTGCGATGGCGGGTACATCGCCCTCGTAGGCGTCTGCCGTTGCTAGCAGAATGCCCCACAGGAACGCATTTGCCACGGTCGTGCTATCCAGCACAGCGACACGCGAGGCAAGCCCGACGTCGCCGCCGAACGGGTCGCCCAGCGCGATGGCGTCCAGGTCGGTCTGTCCATCGCCGCCCCGCCCCCAGGCAATGCCCGCTGCGCTGCGGCGTGGGTCGTAATCCCTGGCAGAGAGTGCGTCAGATGTGCGTGCCCAGTCAAAGGCGGGGGTATCGCTGCGGACAAGCGTGCCGATGTAGGGGTCTGCGCCGTAGTTAAGCGCCTGATCCATGTCGAAGTAACCAAAGCCGATGAGTTCCGGCATCGTCTCGATCTTGTCCTGCGTCAGGTTAACGAAACCGGGCGGTCCGGCAGTGATGCGCAACAGTGACGTTTGCCACCACGCCCGCACGGTGTCGTCCATAACCGCGTACTCATCGCGGTTGGCGGGGCTGGGCACGCCGTTGGCGCGTTCTACCGCACGATAGTTGGCATAGCTGATAGTTAGTGCGTGCATTTGTGGGTAGGCCGGCTCTTGCGGGATGCTGTGCAGAAGTTCTAGCAGCGGGTTAAGCGCATTGGTGCCGCTTGCGCCGAGTGTGGGTGACGTTGCGCCCCCCTGGCGTAAAGAGACCGTAAACGTCATGCCGACGACCACAAGAAGCCGAACAAATTTGATATAGTGGGTATGTATGTTCATGCCGCCGATTGTGCTTGGAGGGGAGGTTTATGTCAACGCATCGTAGATTAACCGTTGTGCTGGCAATACTGTGCTTATGGGTGACGCAGGGGGCGGCAGCACAGCCCGTTACACCAACGCCGCTGCCGACCTTCCCGCTGGATGATGTGGTTGGCATCCCGGTGGAGGGCAACATCAACGACATCACGCCGGAAATCCGCTACAGCTTTAACGGCACGGCGGGCACCGCAGTACAGCTTTCCATGCGGGCGACATCGGGTAATTTGAACCCCCTGGTGATCTTGTTCGCACCCAACGGCGACGAGCTTGCCCGCAGCGAGGGCGGACTCGACAGAGACCAGGATGCCGGGCCGGAACTGCGCCTGCCCACAGACGGCGTATACACCATCCAGGCGACGCGCGTGGGTGAGGACACAGGTACAACGTCTGGCTCGTATTCGCTGCTGTTGCAGTTCGCGGGCGGCACTATCCCCTCCAACACAGTTGACCCACTGCAAAATGACCCAACAACACTGTTCGGCGTGCCGTTCACGCGGTTAGCGAACCAGAACTTCGGCTCCGGGGTATTAAGCACCCAGGGCGACCGAGTGTACTTCGCCATTGGCGGCAACGAGGGCAGTTTACTGCGCATCTTCCTGATTGTAACCGAGGGTAACGTTACGCCGAGCGTGAACATCCTTGGCAGGGGCAGCAACTTGGCACCCATCAGCGACAGCATCCGCCCGCGTGATGGCGAGGTGATTGCTTTCGCCACACTGCCGGAGCGAGACTGGTATCTTGTAGAGGTGATCGGCGAGGGCGGGAGCGGTTCGTTTAGCCTGTTTGTGGAGCAGCTTGCGGTGCCACAGATTGCATACGATGAGGTGCAGAGCGACCAGCGCTTCCCGATAAACACGCCAAGAGTATCTTACATATTTGAGGGCACCATTGGCGATTTAATTTTTGCCAGTGTGAACGTCTCCGAAGGGGAGGCAACGCCGGAAGTCCGCATATTGGATATTGCACAGCGGCAGGTTGCCCTCGCGCCCTCCGAGGAAAACCGCGACCTGAACGCCAGGGGGGCGTCCCTACAGGCGCTGTTGCCTCGCAGCGGCACATACATTCTCCAGGTGAACAACATAACGCCCCAAACAACAGGTACCTTTACACTGCGGCTAAACAGCATCGAGCGCCCTGTGGAACAGCGGTTCGACTTGCAACCCGCCGAGTACAACAGCGTTTACGACGGCAGGCTAAGCGATGAAACCCCGCAGGATGTGTATACGTTTGTAGGCAGCGAAGGAGAGCTGATTACGGTGACAATGGGCGCACTCGAACCAGCGCTTGACCCGTTTTTGCTGCTGCTGGACGCAAACCTGAACGAGCTTGTGTTCAATGACAACACGCCAGGCACGTTCAATGCGTCCATCTCGCCATTCTCGCTGCCCGCAGACGGCACGTATTACATCGTAGCAGGGCGCTCGGGTTTGTCGCTGGGCGATTCTTCCGGTGGGTACCTGCTGACGCTCACGGTAGGCGAAGTGGAACTGCAACCCGGTATTGTGTCCGCCACAGTCACCTGGACCGGTGACGACGACCTGAACTTATTCATACGAGAGCCATCTGGCACGGTGATTTCTTGGAGTAACCCCGCGTCGCCGGACGGCGGGCGGCTGCAAATCGACAGCAATACCGACTGTGCCATCACCAGCGCACAGCCTGTAGAGCACATTTTGTGGGAGCAAGACAGCTTCCCGGTTAACGGAGACTACGAGATATGGGTATGGTACCAGAATGCGTGTGCCGGCGCAGAGCCAATTGACTTCTCGTTCCAACTGCGGGTCGATGGCGCAATCGCGTTGGATGTGCCACGCCAGCGCCTGGAAGTGGGAGAGCGGTTTAACATCGACATCCGGGTGAGCGAGCCGCAGGTGTTCATACTGGATAGCGGCAACGTCTCGCGCCCCTCGCCGCAGCAGCGTGCCAGTGAGGGCGGCGACATCCCCATTTTGTATGGGCAGGAGCAAACCGGGAACATCAGTGAGGAAGTGTATGCCCGCTTCTACCAGTTCCAGGGGATTGAAGGCGATACCATTGTCGTGGAGACGGAGCGGCTAACCGGCAGCCTAGACCCCATTCTCATTTTGCGAGACGACCGCGAGAACAACCTGGTCGAAAGTGATGACATTTCTCGGAGCAACCGCAACGCCCGCATTACCTACACACTGCCCTACACCGGGCGCTATGTGATCGCCGTCACGCGCTTTGGCGTTCGAGAAGGGCTAACATTTGGTGATTATCGGCTTTCGTTGCAACTGGCAGAGCAAGACGCACCCGAAATCCAAACGCCAACACAGGACGAAGACGACACGGGTGGCTAGCCGCGCCGCCGTATAGCCATTAGAATGGACACAACATTGCCAGCAAACCGAGGGCAGTTCAGTGCCTAAGCGCTATCTTTTTGCCATTTCCTTGCTCGTGCTCGCCCCATGGATTGCCGGGTGTGCGCCTGTGCAAAGCAGCGATGCGTACTCCCAACCCCTGCCTACGCTGGTGCCGTCCCCCTTGCCAGATAATTATCACTTAGACGGCGCAGAGGATGTTGCCCGGCGCTTTTTGGATGCCTGGGACGCGGGCGATTACGGTACGATGCACGGACTCGTCACGTTTGCGGCAAGGGACAAAACCCCGGTAAACGAGTTTGCTGACCTGTACAGCGGCGTTGCAGCAGATATGACGCTGCTGGACATAAGCTACACCGTGGTGACGCTCCAGCGTGAGCAGCCCAGTGTGGCGCTGCTGGTATACAACGTGACGTTCGACACGCTGATTGTGGGGCAGTTTAGCGACACAAACCGCCACATGCGCCTGACGATTGACTCGGTTGATCGGGATTGGCGCGTGGCATGGACGGCAAGTGACATCTTTAACGAGATGGCGGACGGCGGCGCACTGCGCCTGGAACGTACCATCCCCCGGCGAGCGAACATCTACGACCGGAACGGCGAGGTGCTGGCAGACCAAAACGGGCGCATGGTGACGATCAATGTCATTCCGGGCGAAATACCCAACTATGAGGCGTGTGTGGGCACGCTTGCCAGCGTGCTAGAACAAGACCGGGCGTTGGTCATCGAAAACCTGAGCAAAGCAGGTGCCAATTGGCTGTCACAGGTGGGGATCATCGAGCCGACCACGTACCTGGAACACGAAGACCGACTGGTGCGGGAGTGCAAGGCGGAGTTCGACAGCTTTAACACCCGGCGCTACCCGCTGGGTACGTTAATGCCGCACATCGTGGGGTATGTGGGCTACCCGACGGAAGACGAGGTTGCGGACGTGCGAGCGGCGGGCTTCAATCAGGAGTCCATCCTGGGGCGCAGCGGCATTGAGCTGAGCTGGGACGAAACGCTGCGCGGGCAACCCGGCGGGCGGCTGTCAATTGTGCGCGGCAATGAAATCGTGCGGACAGTGACCGACAACCCGCCCGGCGCAGCGCACAGCGTGTGGCTAACGGTGGATGCCGGGCTGCAAGCGCACGTCCAGCAAGTGGTGACGGACACCTACAAAAATGCCGCCGATGACTGGGCACCCAGCAGCAAGGGCACGGCGGCAGTCGTGCTAGACCCAAACACAGGGGCAGTGCTAGCAATGGTCAGCTACCCAACATATGACGCCAACGCATTTGTGCCGTTCCCGACGATTGGACGGGCAGCGGCAGATTCCGTCGTGGAGGCAGTGCAGTCAAACCCGCGCACCCCACAGCTTAACCGCGTGACGCAGGGCAACTACCCGTCTGGCAGTACGATGAAAATCGCCAGTACACTCGCCGTGGTAGACAGCGGCGTGTACACGCCGGAAGAACGCTACAGTTGCATCGGCAGTTGGAGCCGGGAGAACGGCTTCGTCCGCACGGACTGGTTGCCGCAGGGTCATGGGTTGGTGACGGTGCGTACGGCGCTGGCACAAAGCTGCAACCCGTTCTACTACGAAGTGGGCTACCAGATGGACTTGAGCGACCCGAACTTGCTGCCAAGCTACTTCAACTCGTATGGGCTGGGTGTGCCCAGCGGCATGACTGACCTGCCAGAGCGACCGGGGCTAATCCCGAACCCGCAGTTTGTGCGGGAGAACTACGGGCTGAACTGGTCATTCTCGCGCACTGTGAACATGTCTATTGGGCAGGATATTGACATTACGCCGCTGCAAATTGCCCGGCTGACGGCGCTGGTCGCCAATGGCGGTACTGTGTACAAGCCACAACTGGTGGGGCAGGCGGGGCTAATCGGCGAAGATCCCTCTTTTGTGATGCAGCCGGATGTGCTGGACGAGCTTGAACTCTCCGATGAGGCGCTGACGGTGGTGCGCGAGGGGATGTGCGATGTGACCCAGGAGCGCTACGGCACGGCGGAGTTCCAGTTCCGCAATACGCGGTTGGCGCAGCAGGTGCTGGTGTGCGGCAAAACGGGCACGGCGCAGTCACCGGGGGAGGGCACCAACCCTCATGCGTGGTTCACGGCGTATGCCCCCATGGAGGACCCAGAAGTGGTGGTGACGGTCATGTTGGAAAACGCGGGGGAGGGCAGCGCGGCGGCAGCGCCCGTGGTGCGAGACATCCTCGATTATTACTTCTTTGAGATGGCACCCGCAGAACCTGCCGCCATCGCTCGCACGCCTTAGCGAAAGATTAGCATTTTAGTGGTTTGGCACCGCTGTGCTGAGACAATTTAGCCGCAATGGTTTGTTTCCTCTTACAATGTAAATGCCTGTAAATGGCATCACAGAGTATATGGGGAAAAATCCATGGCAACCTCAACGCAAGGGCTTTCCGGCGTGCAGCGGCAGAAGATCAACCACCTGTTCGACATCATTGACGTGAACTACAGCGGCACGGTGGATGAAAGTGACTTCCGTAATCTGCTGCTCTCGCTGACGAATGCGCGGCATCTGCTGACTAAGCCGCACCAGCACAGCAACCTGGAACACGCGCTGATGTCGATTTGGGAGCAACTGCGCCGGATGGGAGACACCAGTTTTGATGGGCGTATTGACCGCGAGGAGTGGCTGCGGTTTTTCTCCCATGCGCTGAGCGATGAGGTATTTTACGCGGGTTTGCTGCGCCCGCTGGAAAAAGCGCTGATTGACCTGATTGACACCAACGGCGACGGGCGCATTTCCCACACGGACTATCGGGATATCGTGTTGGCGATCCACCCCAACTTGCCGGAAATAACCGTGCTGTTCCAGAAGATTGACCTGAACCGAGACGGCTACATCACGTCTAATGAGGCACACAAGGCACTCATTGAGTTTTTCCTCAGCAGTGACGCAAACAGCCCCGGCAACTGGTTCTTTGGTGAGTACCGCAAGGGCTAAACGCACACGTTTGGCGTTATGGGTATGGCAGGGTGTACCCAGCCGTAGCGGGAGCGTAGTGTAAGCGGCACTCACGGAACACACAGATTTTGCTAGAATACGCTTACCTAACTGACGAAAATACTCTGGAGCGCATACGGTGCCAGACGAAGAACGCCAAAACCCGAACGACCCACACGAAGAGCAACCGGCAGCGTGGCGAAGGGGTGACCAACCTCAACAGGACGCCGATGTGCCCTTCCACTTGCCGAAAAGTGAAGAGCTAGAAGACGATGACTACGCGGGTTCTGATGAGGACACAGACGCCATGCCCGCGTACACTGCCCCCAACGAGACCATCCTGGATGATGTGCCCCGGCGCGACGCGCACAATATGCCGACGATGCCGATCCCACGGGAGCCGGGAATGCCCGACCCGAAGAAGACTGTGGTTAGTGGGGGTAATGTCCCTCGTGCCGATAGAACGGTGCAGTCTGCGCCGGTGCGCCCGGAAGACTACAGCTACAGCAACGCGCAACAAACGGTGCAATCGCCTGTCCCGGCAGATGCACGGTACCAGCGCCCTCGGCAGGCGGCACCCCCGCCCCCACCGCAGGCAAATTACGCCCCGGCAGCGCTGAGTAACAGTGCGCCACCGCCAGGGGGACAGGGTCATGCGGCGGGCACCCCAGGCGACAGCAAAAAGGCAAAAGCACCCAAGCGGCGCGGCAAACGTCGGCAGGTGGGATGTTTGCCGAACGGTTGCCTGCTGATCTTCGGCGGCATTGTGCTGTCGTTTTGTGGTGGGCTAACGGTGATCTCGCTGGTGCTGCTGGGCATTGCGCAGGCACGCCTGACGCCAATCATCGAGAGCGGCATCGCGTCTATTGACGAGTACGAGGCGTTCCAGAGCACGTTCTACTATGACCGCAACGGCACGCTGCTTTACGAGGACTTCAACGAGGGGCGGCGTGAGTTTGTACCGCTAGCGCGGATACCACAGGATTTGGTAGACGCGACGATTGCGCTGGAGGATGATACGTTCTACAGCAACCCCGGTATTGATGTGCCCGCTACGGTGCGTGCGACGTTGCAGTTCTTCGGTTTGATGGAGGGTAGCACGGGCGGCAGCACTATTACGCAGCAGCTTGTGCGCAATGTTGCATTTGACTACGAGTATCGCACAGAACGCAGCGTGCGGCGCAAGGCGGAGGAGATTATTCTGGCGCTGGCGATTACGCAGCGGCTGAACAAAGAAGAAGTGTTGGAGATGTACCTGAACGAAGTGTACTACGGCAACCTCGCCTATGGTGCGCAGGCTGCGTCCAACACGATCTTCGGCAAAGATGTGGGTGAACTCACGCTGGGAGAAGCGGCGCTGCTGGCAGGGCTACCCCAGGCACCCGCAGAGCTAGACCCACTGAACCCCGACCCAGTCGTGCAGGATGCAGTGCTGCGCCGCTGGCGCACCGTGCTCAACGCGATGGTGAACGAGGGCTACATTACCCGCGATGAGATGAACAACACGCTTGCTGCCGGGCTGGAAGTTTACACGCCAGATGCACCGCTGCGGGCACCGCACTTTACGGTGTTCGCGCAGGACGAGCTAGAAGACGTGCTGGCAACCGTCGGCATCAGCCCGGAGTCGGTGGCGGCGGGCGGTTACAAGGTCTACACCACGGTTGACCTGGCGCTAAACGACGATGTGGAGCGCTCGATACAGAACCAGGTGGGCAGGCTGGCAGCGAATAACGTCAGTAACGGTGCTGTGGTGGTGCTCAAGCCGCTAACGGGCGAGATTGTGGCGATGGTGGGCAGTGCGGACTACAACAACGACGCCATTGACGGGCGGGTGAACGTGGCGACTGCGCCGCGCCAACCGGGTAGTACGGTGAAGTCGTTCACGTATGCGGCGGCAATCGAAAACGGGTTTAGCCCGGCGGATGTCATCTGGGATACGCCTGTGAAGAGCATCCCGGTGCCTGGGCAGACGACGTGGCCCGTGAACTACGACCGCACCTATCACGGTCCGGTGAACATGCGTGCCGGGCTAGCGAACAGCTACAACGTGCCCGCCGTGAAGGTGTTGCAGCGTGCGGTCGGCGTGGAAGGGCTGCTGACCTTCTTCAACCGCTTCGGCATCGAAAGCCTGGGCAACGATGCCAGCCTGTACGGTCCGTCGCTCACGTTGGGCGGCGGCGAGGTCACGCTGCTGGAACTGAGCCGTGCCTACGGTGTATTCGCTAACCAGGGCGTGCTGGTGCCCACCACTTCTATCCTGTGTGTGGTAGACGACCAGGACAATATCATTTACCAATATGAGGGCACCTGCCCGGCGGGGAACATCACGCCGCAAACCGTGGCGCGAAACGGGCTGGGGCAGCAAGTGCTAGACCCGCGCATCTCGTTCACGATTACAGACATGCTGGCGGACAACAACGCTCGCAGCCCGGCAATGGGTAGCAACAGCCCGCTGCGCACAGACGGTATCGCGTCGTCTGTGAAGACGGGCACGACCAATGACATTAAGGACAACTGGACAGTCGGTTACACCCGTAACGTTGTTGTTGGTGTGTGGGTTGGCAACTCTAACGGTGACCCGATGGTGAACTCGTCGGGTTTGACGGGTGCGGCACCGATCTGGAACGAAGTCATCCGCACCGTCTACGACAAGCCGCGTTACTTCAACATGCTGGCAGTAGCGGGCACACACCAGCCAGACCAACCCAACCCGCCGCAGGGCATGAGCTTGCGCCAGGTGTGCGATGTGCGGCGCATCACAGATGGCATGACGGACTGCCCGACCGTGAGCGAGTGGCTGCTGGACGGTCCCGCCGGGGTGCCTAATGAAAACGGCGATTTCGTCTACCGTGACCCACAGCAGCAGCGCGACCCACAACCGCAGGCGGGGCAACCCTTCCAGCAGGAAATTTCGCCGGGCGTGGTGCGCGTGCGTGCACACCCCATACCGGAGTCAGTTGCGGCAGGGCTGACGTTTAGCGGCAGTGCCGGTTCCGCCGTGCCGCCCCCACCGCGCTACTGCCAGGTGCCGTACGATCTGGTCGAAAGTGCCCCTGCTGCCCGTGATCTACTGTTCTTGAATCCGCCGCCGGAGCCAGTGGATGCCGTCGAGGCAGAACGGTATGCACAGGGGCGCAACATTGCCTTCCTGCCGACGATTGCTTGCTCCGTTGAGCTGTTGAACGCGCAGGGCAGCAGCGGTCCCGTGGTGCTAACTGCGGTCATTACACAGCCAACGCCGGGGCAGGTGGTTACAGAGGGGATTTCGATCCTGGGGACGGTACAGTTCTCGCCGGAGCAGGCGGACTACTACAAGCTGGAGATTCTCGGTGGGCAGTTTGGCGGATGGACGACCATCGGCAGTACCCACAGCGAGAGCGTGGTAAACGGCGAGCTGGAGTTCCTGCCGGGCAAGCCGGGGCTACAGCCGGGCGAATATCAACTGCGGCTGGCAGTGGTGGGCAACGGTAACTATGTGCAGGAACCGTACACTGTGCCCTTTACCGTGCCCTAATCGTGCAAAGCGCACCAACTTGTCCGCAAGTATGGTGCGTTTCTCACTGCCCGCTTAAAGCTGTACTCATTTTTGCGGCGTATACTCATCACAGGCTTACAGTTAGTGGTGAGAAATCGCATTATGGATCCCAGACTATGGCAGTTATTGAACGTCCCACCCGGCTCTGTTTACGTTAACAACATGAACCTGTGCCCGAAGAACAGCACCCTCACGGTAGACTGCCGGGCATTGAGTGACACTTACCCCAAGGGGAAGTCGTTTGAGATACAGTTTAGCCACTGCCGAGATGTGCGGTGGCAGGCAGTAAACCCCGGTGGCAGCGATGAGGTTGTAGAAGCGTTGGGGCTTTTTTTGGGGGAAGAGGGGTATAACAAGCCCGCTGTTGTTTACACGGGCGGTATTGAGGTGTCTGTGTATTACGGTGACGTAACCGCCACCTCTAAGTAGTTGTCGGCGTAGGAGCGGCGCGGGATACGTCGCGCCGCTCCTGGTAATTTAGCGCAGTAAATTATCCGTTTGAGGTGCCCTCTGCCATTTGCTCAGGTGTGCCGTCTGAGGATTTGCGCCCTGGCACGACAAACACCGGGCATGGCATCCGGCTGAGTACCTTCTGCGTGACGCTGCCAAACAACCACTGACTAATGCCAGACCGCCCGTGGGTGGACATGACCACCACGTCAATGTTCTGCTCCTGCGCGTGCGTGATAATCATCTCTGCGGCATCGCCGATGGCGATCTGCTCATGTACCGTAAGACCGCGCTCGCGCAGGTCTGCGGCGAGGCGGGCAACGTACTCCTTGGTGCCATTTTCGGCGTAGTTCATCGTCTGGTTTACGTAGTCAACGCCGATGGGCATCGGGTACAAGCCGTAGGCGGTAATATCGGGTAAGTCCACCACAGATAATAAGGTGATTGCACCATCCGCAGGGGTGATCGCTACCGCGTAGTCGAGTGCTCGCTCACTGAGTTCGGAGCCGTCAACGGTTACCAGCACGTTCTTAATCATCACTGCCCTCCTGACAACAAAACAAATTATTTGTCCTTATACGCCCAGTATACGCCGTCGGGCACACCCCTGTCCTGTGAGGAAGCTCCGCTTATACTATGACATTACGCTACAAAGACATAAGGGGCACACATCATGCAATTTGGCTGCCACACCTGGGGCTTTAACGACAAAACGCTGGAAGAAGCACTGGGCACGATCGCGCGGTTGGGCTTCCGGTATGTGGATATTGGCAGCGGACCGCACCTGGATGTGGTGGTCGCGTCTGAGAAGCCACAGCGCACGGCAGACACGTTTAAGCGCCACCTGGACGCTTTCCACCTGCAAGTGAGTGACGTGTACCTGATGCTGCCGCGCATCTCCGTGGAGGACGCCGACCGACGCGAGCACGAGATCAAGTCGTTTGAGGCGCTGCTGCCGTTTGTGCGGGCGTTGGGTGCACCGGGGATTACGATCTCGCCGGGGGTTGGCGGGCAGGGTGACGAGGCAGATGTGCGAGAGCGCGTGGCTGGGGTTCTACGCCGCCTAATTGAGCTAGCGGACGACATCCCACTGAGCTTTGAGCCGCACCTGGATTCCATCGCGCAGACGCCCGCAGACGCCCGTGCCCTGGTGGACATGGTGGCGGGTTTAAAGATCACGCTGGACTGGTCGCATATGGTCACACAGGGGATTAAGCCGGATGCCGCAGCGAATTTGCTGCCGTTTGTGCGGCATGTGCAGGTGCGGCAGGCAGCACCGATGCGGATGCAGACGCCGTTTGACCAGGGCGTGCTTGACCTTGACCGGGTGATAACGCTGCTGCTGAGCGCGAGCTACCAGGGCATCATCACGGTGGAGCACATGCAGACGGTTGGGTGGCACGGCGCGGCAGCAGTGAACCCGGTGGCGGAGGCGATCCAAACCCGTGATGCCCTGCGCGACCTGCGCGACCGATACGCGGTGCGCTAGCGGGCGACGCACATTGCCGTGGCAAGTTCCTGCGCGTGGGAGAGGCTCACGTCCCACTCGGTTACGCCAAGCTCGTAGGCAACTACTGCCGCCTGCCCGTGCAAAAGCAGCAGCGGGCGTCCGTTGGCATCATTGCGGATTTCGATGTCCGTCCAGCGCACTGCACCGATGCCCGTGCCCAGCGCTTTTGCCACTGCTTCCTTGGCAGCGATGCGGGCAGCAAGGCGATGCGGTTGGTCTGCACAGTAGGCGCGCTCTGCTGGGGTGAAGAAGCGCGAGAAAAAACGCTCCCCGAAGCGCTCCATGCTCCGGGCAACGCGGTCAATTTCTAACATGTCGATCCCGCAGCGTAGCATAGGCGGTGTGTCCCTCATCATTTCAGTATTTCAGTGTGTGGGTAACGGTGCATCAACGGATGCACCCGTGGCGGGCATTATAACGCGCTCACGTCGTGTGGGTCGTCCTGATGTGCCGATGAGAAAATACGGGTGCCGCAGACGGGGGTGTTATAATTCGAACATGAATGATTCTGGCACACTTCTTCCCATCCTATTGCGCACCGTGGGTTCCATTGCCACGCTGGTAACGGTGCTAGTGGGCGTGTACACGGCAGCACTACATGCCCTGCCCTACCAACACCCCGACGGCTTCAGCGGAATATTAGGCGACAACACCTGTGACACACCCTGTGTGCTGGGTGTGCAACCGGGCGTCACCACGGTGCAGGAGGCGCTGCGCATACTGAATGCACATCCGATGGTCGGGCGGGTTACGCACGACATGCGACGTACTGGCAGGGCGGGTGAAGTGTGGTGGGATTGGCACCCAGACTACGACACCCTGAAGGCAAGCGGGCTTAATGTGATGTGGCACGAAGCTGACGGGGTAATTCGGGGCGTGTCGATCCCCACGACGGTGCCGCTGCACGAGTACCGGGTGCTGCTGGGTGTGCCGGACGAAATTTGGGCGGCACACAACCCCATGCGCGGGGAAGTGAACGTGCGAGAAGCGTATCATAATGTTTATCTTGCCTACGGCTATCGCTGCATCGCGCAGGTTGCCCCGGCGGTGCACCGCCAACCTATCACGCTGGTGGTCGTACCAGACTCACTTGAGCGCAGCGACTACGAAGACGCCGTTGAGAGCCGCAATCTGTTCTACCGGGACGCATGTTAGTTCGGGCAGCGCTGCGGCTGGGGGGCGTGCTGTGCGTCATTGTGTTGTGTGTTTGGACGGCGCTGCACCTGCGCCCGTTTGAATACCCAGAAGGGTTTGAGGCGGCTGTGCCGGACATGACCTGTGAGCCAGCGTGCTTGTTCGGGATACAGCCCGGTGTAACCCACGCTGATGAGGCAATTCAACTCATAGAAGCGAGTCCGTTGGTGGCGAAGATTAACGGGCACATCCCCGTGGGAGACAAGGTGCGGGTAAGCTGGCGTTGGGCAGATGACTACCCGGAATTAGTAGCGACGGATGCCTCGTTTTTTGTGTATGGGCAATCGGGCGTGGTGCGTTCCGTGCACCTGAAGACGAACCTGCCCCTGAGCGACTTCCGGGTAGCGCTGCCGACGCCGCAGCAGACCTTCCGCGTGTTCACCGATAACCGCGAGGCGGCGCACGTCATCCACAGCTACCGAGATAATACGGTGAACATCTACCACCGCTATGACTGCTTGCTGCGGGAGGCGTCTGGCGTGGAAATTGTGAGCCGGGACGCCACGCTGCCCGTGTACTACCTGGAAATGTCGTCTGCATATGGTGCTAACCCGTGCTAAAGCACGCTGCCCGGCATATAGCTACCACTTTCGCTACAACCTGTGCTATCGTTATCGCTCAATAACGCCCCACAACGACAAATAGCGACGAGTGAAACACAACATGACCAAGATTCCCTTTCTTGAACGAATCCAACAGGACATGCCGCTGCTGGGCGATGGTGCAATGGGCACACTGCTGCACGGGCGTGGGAACCTGCCTATTGATGAGTGTTTTGAGGCGCTGAACGTCAGTGACCCTGACCTTGTTGCGCAAATTCACCGGGAGTACGTGGAAGCAGGCGCAAACATCATCGAAACGAACACGTTCGGTGCGAACGTCTACAAGCTGACGGAATACGGGCTGGGCGATAAGGTCGAGGAGATTAACCGGGCAGCGGTGGAACTAGCACAGTGGGCGACTGCCCGCCGTGATGATGTGTATGTGGTTGCGTCTATCGGTCCGCTGGGCGTACGCATGAAGCCGTTCGGCAAACTACCCAAAGCAGAAGCACGCGCTGCCTTCCAGCAGCAGATGAGCGCCCTGAACGCGGTTGGCGTGGATGCATTCCTGCTGGAAACGTTCACAGATCATGGGGAACTGCTGGAGGCAATTGCGGCGGCGCGTGCTGTGAACCCGGCTGTGCCTGTCATCGCGCAGATGACCTTCGCCGGGGACGACCGCACGCTGTTGGGGTACCTGCCGGGGCGCGTAGCAGATGAGCTGCGCCGCGCCGGGGCAGATGTGATCGGCGTAAATTGCAGTGGCGGTCCGGCGCAGATTACCCGGATGCTGGAACTGATGCGCCAGTCCGTGCCGGATGCGATTTACTCCGCGATGCCCAATGCAGGCTTCCCGGAGAACGTTGGCGGGCGCGTGCTGTATCCTGCCTCTGCGGATTACTTTGCGGATGCGGCGCTGCAACTGCGCGACATGGGCGCTAGTGTGATCGGTGGGTGCTGTGGGACGACACCCAAGCACATCGCAGCTATGCGTGCGGCGCTGGATGATCCGCAGCGCGAACACATTGCGGTGCAAACGCCAGAACCCAACGATGAAACAAGCGACACAACCCAGGAACAACCTACAGAGCTTGCCTATCGGCTGGCGAACGGGCAGTTCACAGTGACGGTGGAGGTTACGCCGCCACGCGGCTACGACATGGAGAAGCTGATTAACGCGGGTAACCTGCTGCGGGAGGCGGGCGCACACCTGCTGGATATTGCAGACAGCCCTGCGGCAAAAATGCGAATGAGCCCGTGGGCGGTGTGCAGCGTGTTGCAATCCCAGGTGGGGCTAGAGACGATTTTGCACTTCCCCACACGCGGGCGGAACCTGCTGCGCGTCCAGGGGGACTTGCTCGCGGCGCACGCGCTGGGACTGCGCAACCTGTTCGTGACGATGGGTGACCCGACCAAAATTGGCGACTACCCGGACGCGATGGACGCTTTTGACATCGCGCCATCTAAGCTGATTGGACTCATTGCCGGGGAGATGAACCACGGCAAAGACCTGGCAGGCAATTCTATCGGGCGTCCGACGTCGTTTACGGTGGGCTGTGCGCTGAATATGTTCGCGGATGACATGGAACGTGAGATGAACGTGCTGGACAAGAAGCTGGAATCCGGGGCGAGCTTTGCGCTGGGGCAGGCAGTGTTTGAGCCGGAAAAGATTGAGCGCTTCCACGAGGCATACGAAGCACGGAACGGCGAACCGTTCACGCTGCCCGTGCTGATGGGCATCATTCCGCTGTACAGCCTGAAGCAAGCAAGGTTCTTGAACAACGAAGTGCCGGGTATCTCCATCCCGGAGTCCATTCTCAAGCGCATGGAAGACGCGGGGGACGATGCCGCAGCAGAGGGCGTTAAGATCGCACAGGAAATTCTGTCTGCCGTTAAAGACAAGGTGCAAGGCGCGTACATCATCCCGGCTTTTGGGCGCTATCACCTTGCCGCAGAGGTGATTGACGCGGTGCGCGTGCCTGCGTAGCCGCAGCTACAACACAAATTCACATCCACAACGAAGGAGAATGACTATGCCGACTGCAAAAGAAATCATCGAGCACTTTAAGCTGGAACCGCTGCCGGATGAGGGCGGCTGGTTCAGGCAGACGTACAAATCGCCGTATGTGCACAAGCACCTGGAGTGTTACGAGGAGGACAAGCCCGCTGGCACGGCAATCTACTACCTGCTGGAGGACAAACCGAACTCATTTTCTGCGATGCACAAGCTGCTAACTGAGGAGATATGGCATTTTTACCTGGGCGACCCGGTGGAGATGCTGTTGTTGAATCCCAATGATGGGACGCACAATCAGGTGCTGCTGGGGCAGGGTATCTTCGATGAGCCACCGCAGCATGTGCAATTTGAGGTGCCTGTCGGGATGTGGCAGGGGGCGCGGGTGGTTCCGGGTGGTGAGCACGGATTCGCATTCATGGGCACGACCATGGCACCCGGGTACACGCCGAAGGACTTTACGCTGGGGAAACGAGCAGCGCTAGTGCAGCAGTTCCCGCAGGCGACGACAATGATTGAGCAGCTCACCCGCCTACCAGAAGAAGCCAGTGACACCGCAAACGGCTAGCTTGCCCCCTGGGCACCTAGCAGGTTTTCGACCGTGTTGGTGAGCAGTTTCAGGTTGACTGGCTTGGCAAGGAAGTCGTCTGCGCCCGCCTTCTTTGCCTCCCACTGCCAGTTATTCCCCTGGAATGCAGACAAAATCACAATGGGCAGCTCTGCGAGCTCGTCGTGCTGGCGCACCCACTGGCACAGTTCTAAGCCGTTCATGACGGGCATGTTAATGTCAAATATCGCGAGGTCAAACGGGTGATTTTCCAGGTGGTGTATTGCCTCTTGTGCGCTTTGCACGCTCATCACACTGTGCCCCATGCGTTCCATAAAGTCTTCGACCATGCGATGATTCATGCGGTGGTCATCAACGTATAAGATTTTGCCCATTGTAAAATTACCCTAAATAACAGCACCAACATCATAAAACGCGCAAACGCGGGATCTGTCAAGCCTTACATCAGTACGCACCCGCTATTGTACACAACATTCTGGCAACATACCCGCCGCCCTTTTGAAAACCGCACAAGCTAACGCCGAGAATCATTGTTCTTATTGTACGAAAGGTGTATCATTTGCCGCAGGTGAGGCGGAACCGCTTCACAACTACTATATAGTTACTCAAAAGTTAAGAGGAGCATTGCTCGAATGAAGCGTATTGCTATTTTTCTAGTTGCAACCCTTTTGCTGTCGCTTGCGCTGCCTGTGTTTGCACAGGACGAGGACGTTACCCTGCGCTGGCGCACTCGCCCAGATAACCAAGCGGAAATCGACGTTTACACCGCAACCAGTGAAACTATTGACGCTGCGTGGGATGGCGTGGCGCTGGAATATGAGCCGGGCGGCAGTGAAACTGCTAGCTACCAGGACGTGTTGATCTCGGAGATCGAAGCGGGGCAGGCACCGGATGTGTTCTGGATTCCGGGCACGGACGTGGCACGCTTTGCGCAGGCAGGGCTGATTTTGAACCTGGCAGAGGTTGCAGCAGCGGACGAAGATTATAACGAGGAGGACTTCTACGCAGGTCCGATGAGTTTCTTAACGACCTCGATTGAAGGCGACGACCCGGCACTGTGGGGTCTGCCGCGCGATGTTTCTGCGTTTGCCATTTACTACAATGCGGACTTGTTTGACGAGGCAGGGCTGGAATACCCCGGCGAGGGCGACTGGACATGGGACGAGTTCCGTGATGCTGCTGAGGAAATTAGCGCACTGGACGATGAGATCTTCGGGTTCGGTATGAATGCGTGGTGGGCAAACTGGGGCTACTTCGTGAATGCTGCTGGCTCCGGCTTCTTCAACGACGAGTACACCGCTTGCGGTTTGGACAATGACGCGACGGTCGAGGGGCTGAACTTCGCTGCGGAACTGTTCACCGAAGAAATCGCTGTCCCGTGGGGCACAGACGCCGAGCCGCCGTTCCTCGCTGGTAACGTGGGTATGTTCATGAACGGGCGCTGGGCTACGCCGGGCACCGTTGCTAATGCAGACTTTAACTGGAACGTGGCACCCCTGCCGGCGGGACCGGGTGGTGAGAGCAACTGGCTGTTCTGGGGTGCGTATGTGGTGAACGCCAACACCGATCACCCGGCAGAGGCTTGGGACCTGGTAACCCGCCTGACGAGCGCTGAAACACAGGGCGAGATCGCATCCCTGGGCGCAAACATCCCCAGCCGCGCCACCGACGAGGCGATTGAACTGTTCCTGGGCACGCTGCCAGATAGCGGTGTGAATAACCAGGCGTTCGTGGACGGCGCATCCGTTGGTGTGGCGGAAGCACCGCTGTTCAACGGCAACTGGCCCGCCATTGACGCTGCGTACGGCACGGGCGTAACCGCTGTGTTCAACGGTGAGCAAACCGCACAGGAATTTGCCGATACCATCTGCCAGCAGGTTGCGGACGAATTCGCTTCCTAAGACCTGACGTGTATTGCACAGCATAACCGGAGGGGTAATCTGCATCGGGCAGGTTGCCCCTCTTTTGCATCTATCGGGATATAATGACCGTACCAAAATAGACTTACTCGAGAGATTGATATTCCAATGAAAACGACCGCTGAACCCTTTGCGAGTAGTATGTCGCCCCTTGCGGAGCAGTCCACGCCGTGGGAGGTGTATGCCAACGCTGCCTGGAACGTGCTGGTGCTGGTGGTGAGTGTGGCATTGTCTGTGTACATCTTCCGGCTAGAAGACTTCGCACGCCTTGGAAGACCCGTGCAGTATTTTGTGGCGTTGGTGGCGCTGGTGCCTGCTGTTGTGGCGGCGTACAGCAGTGCGCTGCTGCTGTTGGCTCGCCCTGGTGGGCGCTATGCAGCGCTGGCGCTGGACTACACAGGGATGGTGCTATGTGGCGTGGCGCTGCTGACGCTGTGGGGCGTTTGGGATAGCTTTGAGTTCATTACGGACGGCGTGCTGCGCGTTGCATGGGTGACGTGGGGTTTTGCGGTGGCATACGTGCTCAACTGGCTTGCCGGGCGTGCCGACGAGAAAAGTGCGCTGCGTAATTGGCTACAAAATGCCGCGATGCTGCTGGCATCACTGACGTTGATTGTCATCCTGTGGAACTCCGGGTTGTTGCTCGGTCTGGTGCACGTCTTGGGCACCTACGCCACTTGGCAGGTTTGGGCTGCAACCCTCGCAGCGGTGGTGTTCGGCATATTAGGCGCACGGATGCTGGGGTTGGGCGATTATTTTGGCGAGTCTCCGTTTGAGCGCGAAGCTTGGCAGGGCTGGCTCATGCTCTCCCCGAACATATTTGGCTTCGCCATCTTCTTTGCGGGTCCGCTGCTGCTGTCGTTTTACCTCAGTTTTACGGACAACACAGTTGGGCAAATCCCAAATGTGATCTGGTTCCAGAACTACACTGAGATTATAGCCCTGCAATGGGTACCGATTGGCGACGCGGCAAACGCGCAAGCAGCACTCGGCTTTGAGTTCGATGTGCTGGCGACGTTCAACTGGTTTGGTACGTCCTATGTGCTGGGCGCAAAGGATACACTGTTCTGGCGCAGCCTGGGCAACACGCTGCTGTTCTGCGCGGTATTGGTGCCGCTAAGTACTATCCCAGCAATTTTGCTGGCCCTCGTGCTCAACTCCGAGCTGCCGGGCATGAAGTTCTTCCGGGCGGTATACTTCTTGCCGTCAGTGGCGGCGGTGGTGGGCACAGCGCTCATCTGGCGCTGGCTGTACGACCCAACAATTGGCTTTATCAACTACGCTATCGGCAACATCGTCCTATTTCTGAACACCCTCGGCATCCCGGCGCAAGACCCGGCAATCCGCTGGCTGAGCGACCCCGGCGTGGTGCTCATCGCTATGGTGTTTCTCTCGTCGTGGCAGGTGGTTGGCTTTAACACGGTGCTGTTCCTGGCGGGGTTGCAGGGCATCCCAAAAGTGCTGTACGAAGCGGCGGAAATCGACGGGGCGGGCGCTGTGGGGCGCTTTTGGAACGTAACGCTGCCGCTGCTGGCCCCCACAACCTTCTTCGTGATTATCACTACGATCATTCAAGGCTTGCAGGTGTTCAATGAGCCGTACACCCTGTTTCCGTCGCGCCCCATCCCGACGAACGCGACCACATCGGTGTATTACCTGTACCAACGTGGCTTTTTCTTTTTTGAATTTGGTTACGCTTCGGCGGTCGCCTGGATTCTGTTCGCCGTTATTTTCATCATCACGTTTGTCCAGTTCCGCGTGCAGCGGTCAGACGCCTACGAATAGCAGAAGGGCACTATCACAATGACAAGGCAATCCAACCCAGTACTGTTTGTGCTCACGCGGGCGCTGATCTATGCGCTGCTGGTGGGCTTCGCGCTGCTGATGCTGTTCCCGTTCACCTACATGATGATGTCCTCGCTCAAAACGTCTGATGATGTATTCCACTCACCGCCGCGCCTGCTGCCCTACTCGCCCATTACCACGGGGATTGATGGCGAGGAGGTGGCGCTGTTTGAGTTTGAGGTGGACGGGCAAACACGACAGATGATCCCGACGGACGAGAGCATTCGCTTTGGCTTCTTCACGACGGAAGACCTGATTAACGTGGAAGAAAGCCGGGAGAGCGAAATTTTGGTAGAAGTGCCGATAGACGAGACAACCGAACTACGCGAGATCGTGCTCACGTCACCCGGCGGCGAAGAAGATGAGTTCGATGTGTACGAAGTAACAGTAGATGGCGAAACCCGCGAGCTGGTGCTGGCATTTCGTGGCTCACAGACGGTGTTTGTTGACCCGAACGACCCCACGGTAACGGCGCTGGGCGTGGAGCGCACCGCGGAAGCAGTGGAGCGTGTTGAGTTCCAGGTGGATAACTACGACGCCGTGTTCGACCTGAACCTTGACCGGGCACT
This sequence comes from uncultured Anaerolineaceae bacterium, assembly GCA_964451095.1. Lineage (GTDB taxonomy): Bacteria > Chloroflexota > Anaerolineae > Aggregatilineales > Phototrophicaceae > DAOTTY01. Next base: position 9,605 of record CAYVGI010000038.1, on the reverse strand, counting down.
GGTGAACACCACAATTGTGACGATTGGCGTGGTTGCCGGGCAGCTTATCACGTCCATCTTCGGCGGCTATGCATTCAGTCGGCTGCGCTTCCGTGGGCGCGATGCGCTGTTTGTGCTGTACTTAGGGTCAATCATGATCCCGTTTATCGTGTTGGTTATTCCAATGTACCGCCTGATGGTCGCCATTGGCTGGCAGGAAAAGCTGGTGTCGCTAATTGTGCCGTGGATATTCACCGCGTATGGCACATTTTTGCTGCGGCAGTTCTTTATCACTATCCCGAAGGAACTGGAAGAAGCAGCGCTCATGGATGGGGCGAGCCGCATGCGCATCCTGTGGACGATTTTTGTGCCGCTGAGCACGCCCGCCATCGCGACGCTAGCGATTTTCTCGTTCCTGTACGCCTGGAACAGCTTCTTGTGGCCGCTGCTCATCATTGGGGAGGGCAACGAGGCGAACCATGTGCTTACCCTGTCGCTCATCCGCCTGAGCAACGCCTTTGCAGACCAGCCAAACTTTGTGCTCACTGGCGCCGCGGTAGCCATTTTGCCACCCATTATCATCTTCATCCTGGCGCAGCGCTACTTCATCGAGGGCGTGGCAACATCCGGGCTGAAGGGGTAGGCTCGAATGCTGAAACTGGGAACCGCGTCACAGGCGCACACTGGGAGAAACATTATTGTTCTTGTCGTGGGAGCAGTAGGCTTCTGGTTTGCTCACATAATCCTGTTTCCGTTCATCGGTTCAGATTATTTCTACGGTTTTCGTGGCACAGCAGAACTCATCTATCAAGAAGGTCGTGCGCTCTACACAGCAGACGGGCCACAGTATGGACAGCCCCCTTGGTTTTTGCCCATATTGTGGCTTACGCTGCACGTCCCGCTAACATATGGGCAAGCGTTCATATCGACGATTACGCTGGTGGGGATCATTTTGGCGGTACAGGCGATATTGAACACAGGCGTGGAACTACCCATACGCTACCAAGCGCTTGCGGTGTTTAACTTGCATACCTTGGACCTCGTTATTCGCGGAAACGTTGATGGAATAGCTGTGTTGGGCTTCGCATTGGTGTGGCAGGCATATAAACACCGCATTGCATGGCTAATCGGGATAGGGTTCTGGCTGATTTCCATTAAGCCCATTCACTATGTGCTATTCGGACTGTTGATATTGTGGGGTGTGCGCCGTTGGACATGGCGCGAGAAGATCACAATTGTGGCACCCCTCGGTGTGACTTATCTGGTTACATCGGTCATCATGGGATGGGACTGGATTATCCGTTATGTAACGTTCAACACGAGTGGCGAACTGGATTTATTTGAAGATTATGAAACATCCCTATGGAAAATCATTGAGTTACTGAGTTTGCCTAGCTTGACAACATCTGTTTTAACGGTGCTCGCCTTCGGATTAGGGTGTTTGTTCGTCGTCACACGCAGGCGCGTTGGCAGGGGCGATGTGGTTTTGGTGCTGGGGCTTAATATCGTGTTTGCTCCCTATGTAATTGGGTCACACTATGTGGTGCTAGCGCCTGTGCTCACATGGCTAATGCTGAAGCACCGCGCCTTTGGGTTGTTCTGGCTGATAACCCTCACACCTTTACAGCGATACGACTATGGATTCCAGTATATGTGGCTGGACAGCCTGTATGCGATTGCAATCCTGATCGCCACGGCATGGATTTACTTCGCGTCCCCAAAACAACAAACATTGGAAACACACGACCATGACAACACAGGACTTCCCACACCGCCGTTATAACCCGCTCACGGGCGAGTACGTACTGGTTTCCCCGCACCGGATGAAACGCCCGTGGCAGGGCAAGCAGGAGAAACCGCAAGATGACGAGCGTCCGCAGTACGACCCGAATTGTTACCTGTGCCCGGGTAACGCCCGTGCAGGTGGTGAGCAGAACCCGCCATACGATAGCACGTATGTGTTCACGAACGACTTTGCGGCGCTGCTGCCCAACCCTGATGGCACCGTGACGAGCGAACACCCGCTGCTGCGTGCGGAAGATGTGCGCGGTACCTGCCGGGTGATTTGCTTTTCTCCACGGCATGACCTGACGCTGCCAGAGATGGAACTGCCCGTGATACGTGGGGTCGTGTTTATGTGGGCGTCGCAGACTGCCTTGCTAGGCTTTACGTACCCTTGGGTGCAGGTGTTCGAGAACAAGGGCGCTCTGATGGGGGCATCTAACCCGCACCCGCACGGGCAGATATGGGCGGAGAACACGCTGCCGAACGAGGTACGCAAGGAGGACGACAATCAGCGGGCGTACTACCAGCAGAATGGCAGTGTGCTGCTGATAGATTATGCTGCGCTGGAAGCAGGCAAAGATGAGCGTGTGGTCGTGAGCAATGCGCTTTGGCTCGCCGTGGTGCCATTTTGGGCGGTGTGGCCCTTTGAGGTGCTGCTGCTTCCCCGCCGCCATGTGCTGCGACTCCCTGACCTGGACGACACAGAGCGTGATGCCCTGGCGGACATCCTCAAGCGGCTGCTGACGCGCTACGACAACCTGTTTGAGATATCATTCCCGTACTCAATGGGCTGGCACGGTGCGCCGTTCAACGGGGAGGACAACACGTACTGGCAATTGCACGCACACTTCTACCCGCCGCTGCTGCGCTCTGCGACGGTGCGCAAGTGGATGGTAGGCTATGAGATGCTGGGCGAGGCACAGCGCGACCTCACGGCAGAGAAGGCAGCAGAGCGGCTGCGCGACCTGCCGGAGGTGCACTACAAAAACGCAAAATAACACACCGTCACCGCACGTAAACCCCGGTGTGCAAGTCCCACTTTTGCACACCGTCTCCACTCACGGTTTCAATAATCCCGTCATCGACAAAGCGCAGTTCAGTGATCAATGCATCCGGTCCGCCATGCCGATAGATGGGAACGCGCTCAGCTTTGCTTTCCGGCAGGTTTTTTAAGTCCCAAACGCGGATCGCATCGTAGCCTGCTGCAAGGTAGCGATTGTTCGGTGATAAGGCGACAGCATGCTTGTTCGGATCAACGTTTGGTCTTGCAGTAAATCTCTGAGTGTTGACTGTGGTCGTTTCGCCAAGGCGCAGGTCATGTATTGTCAATTCACCTGACGTATTGTATTGCGCTATGCCGCCCAAGTCTGGGGCATAGGTGATAAGGCGTGTGCCATCAGGAGAAAACAAAAAGCGTGTCTCGTCTGAAAACAAGCTACCTGTGTTTGAGTATGTTGAAACCGTCCCGCCAGTTGTCAGGTCATAGATTAAGACGCTGCCTGAACTGCTCGTCCAGATGCGGTTTGCTTCTAAATCCCATAAGACCTGGTTGAAGTTACCTGCATTGTATTCTCTTCCGCCAGATATGACGGGGTCGAACTGGGTAACCTGTCGGGATTCCAGATCAATCAAATAATCGACCGTGATTCTTTCATATTGACAGCTTGCAAAAATTGAAGCGCAACCGCCCAAGGCAATTGCTTTGCGGCTGTCGGGCGACCAGATCACGGGGCTACCGTCGTAATAAATGTAGCGACCTGCATTAATCGGTGTCGTAACCATGCGTTCGCCCGCTATCGTGTCCCAAATGGCGATGCGACGTGTTTCTTGCCAAGCCGTGGCACGTCCCGTCCATGTGATGTAGACCTCGCTGTCAAGCCGGTCTGGTTCGCCCGTAATGATGAGACCCACCGCCCCAGACAAATATCGGCAGTCTGGTGACCAACTGATGAGGCGCAAGTTGTTTTTAATCGAACCGAGTGTGCGTACCGTTTCACCTGTCGCGCCGTCAACGAGAAGGAGCGAGCGAGTCACAATGTTGTATCGAGGGAAAGCATTTTGATAATGAGTGCCCTGGGTGTTGGGGCAATAGAACGGTGGTTCATCGGCAGGTAGGTCAACGTTCTGCCCGAACACCACTGTAGACATAGCAAAAAACGCAAGGAAGAAAAACATGAGCCGAGGCATAGGCAAGTTCTTTCTAATTGGCACTACACACATTGTAGCGATGATGGCCCGATGTGGAGCCTACGCTTAACCCACGGTTCGTAAAGAGGGCGCTAATCCATGGTGGGCATCTTGAGATAATCTAGCGGGACGAAAAACGAGCCTTCGGTCGTGCCCTGCGGTACCCATTTGCTTAGCCGCGCTTCTAGCTGGGTAGCGTCTACTTGCCCGGAGAAATAGTCACGGAACGCGGTTGTGACCTGCTGCACTACCGCAGCGGACTCGTGCACAAACTCCAGGCGATAGTGTGTGATGCCGCTGTCGCGCATGGCGTCCAGATGACGTGACGCGGTTTGTGCTTCCGCCCCGAAGACCGTGTTGCGGCAGCCCACGTCCGCCATCACCGGGTGTTCACGCCCCTGCTCATCGCGCAGCGCGACCTTGTGTTTCTCGCACGGGTGCCCACAGTCCAGGTAGCTGGTGCCGTTTGACAAGAAACGGCAGAAAACACAGTGCTCTGTGTGGAAAACGGGCAGATGATGGTACGCAATCACTTCCATGCGCCCCCCGCCGACACGCTGCGCCAGCGTACAAATCTGGTCTGCGTTGAGATCATGGGTCGGTGTGATGCGTGCCGCGCCTAGTGCAAAGAACGTATCTGCCGCCAGTTGATTCGCCACGTTGAGGCTAAAGTCCCCGATGAGGGACTGGGTCGCCCGCCCTTGCAGCGCCTCCAGCAGCCCGCCGGAGCGCACCACGATCTCGCAGTCCAGCCGCAGCAGGAAATTCACCACCCGCTGCTCCTGGGGCTTGAGCACACGCGGGCTGGCAACACGCGGTGTGATTCCAGCGTCGCGCACGCGCTCGACTGCCGGGCGCAGCCCATACAGATCGAGATAATCCAGGGTGATGCTGTCTGGGGACAGATCAAGCGCGGCGTCGAGTTGTTCCGGGGTGCGGACGAGCAGATGTAACTGCGCAGTGGTGGGTGTTTGTGTGCTCGCCTGATGTTCAATGGCACCCAGCGCGGTCTCTAGCACCTGGACGGGGTCATGGGTACTTACCGTGCGGCGCTGCGCTTGCATCTCGGCTAGCTGCGCGGTTGCCTCCTGGCGTAGCCGGTTGAGCAGCGAGCTTGGGATGAACGGGTCACCGTCAACGTCTGCGCTAAGGTTTGCTAGCGTGTAGGCGGTGTTGCCCAGGCGCCCAAGCTGCTTGTGTAGGTACCCCGCTGTGACGCTGCGGCTGTTGGCGCGGGTGAGCGGGTCATTTGCGGTGACAACCACCTGCACCGACGGTGTATTTGCCAGCGCCCATGTGAGTTGCAGCGGTTGCCCCTCATGGGCGATGACGTGCACCTGCACAGGTTGTTTGTGCACGGGCGTGCTCGCCTGCGTGAACGGTTTCGCGGCTTTGGGCACGTTGGCGTCGTGTGTGCGCCACACCCAATCGCCTGCCTTGATGCGGGTGAAGTCAATCTCGCCGTTGCCAAAGCGTAGTTCCAGCAGCTTGCCTTTTGCGCCTACCTCATACAGGTGCCCGCCCTCTTCTTCGACTTCCGGGCTGCGCCAGTTCGCTGCGTCGAAGACGATACCGTCCCCGGGCTTGAGTGGTGCGACACTGTGCGCGTCCGTTGGCTCCACAGTGACGCTGTCTGCGTTCACACGCTTGACCCTGCCGCACAGCACGCCCCGGTGACGCGGTGAGCGACCATCTACTACTGCCTGATGATCGGTGCCACTGATGAAATAGGCACCTAAACCGCGTGAGTACACTTGCTCCAGCGTGATTTCATCTTCGGGTGTGACTGGGTTCGGGCGCTTTTCCCACGCGGCATCAACGGCGCGGCGGTAGGCGCGGGTCGTTAGCGCGACGTAGTTCTCGTCCTTGTAGCGCCCTTCGATTTTGAGCGTGGAAATGCCGATGTCGATAATTTCTGGCACCTGATGCAGCGCGTACAGGTCGCCGGGGGAGAGCAGGTAGCGAGCATCGCCAAGCGGTTTTAGCTGGTCATCCACAATGAGTTCGTAGGGGAGGCGGCACGCCTGGGCACACTTGCCCCGGTTGGCACTGCGCCCGCCCCACGCCTCCGATGAGAAGCACTGCCCGGAATAGGACACGCATAGTGCGACGTGCACAAAAATTTCGAGTTCGCAGTCCGTCTGTTCACGGATGGCGCGTATATCCTTTAGGGATAGCTCCCGCGCTAGCACCACACGGTTCACACCGAAGCGCTGCGCCAGTGCCACGCCCTCTGCGCTGGTGATGCTCATTTGGGTGCTGGCGTGTACATCTAGGGTTGGGGCGACCTGCCCAGCAAGTTGCGCCATGCCCACATCTTGCACGATGACTGCGTCTGCGCCTGCGCTGGCAATCTGCTCAATGGTTTTCACCGCCTCGCGCAGTTCGTGGTCAAACACCAGGGTGTTGAACGTGACATAGCCTTTCACACCGCGTGCGTGCAGCGTTTGCATCACATCTGGCAGTTCGGACAGTGCAAAACCGACCTTGGCACGCGCAGTGAAGTGCTTTAGCCCGAAGTAGACGGCGTCGGCACCCGCTTCTATGGCAGCGTGCAGTTGAGGATAATATCCGGCAGGACTCATGACTTCCGGTTTGATGGGCATAGGTTGTTTACCGTTGATAGCTGCGTGCGGACGAACGAACAGCACAAATTGTATGATTGTGGTCATTCTTTTGGCAAGGGGGGGCACGCCTACGCCCATTTGCTGGGGTTTTCGTGTTTTAGCAGGCGGGTATAGAATAGTTGTTGTCTGTTAGAGACGACAAACACAAAGGGCATATCCATACCATGACATCAACAAAATTTTTCTCCGTAATTTCCCTACTGATCGTGAGTTTCGTGCTTGCTGCATGTGGCGCGGGCAGCGGCATTGGCGACGGCGGCACGGTGCCGACCGACCCGCAATCTGCGGCGGCGTTCCTGCCACAGGTGAGCGGCTACACCGTGACCTCAGCAACCAGTATCTCCGACGCGATTTCTGCGGCGGTGGGCACAGGTGTTGACCAGCTCGATAACTTTGTGCTGGAGCAGACGGTTTCCCGCGTGGATGCGTTCATCCAGTGCTATGAGGATGTAGGCGCGGTTGCGGCGAACATCTACACGCAGGTGGGGCTAGATACAGTGCTGGAGGGTAATACGCCGTCAGTGGGCGCGGTTGCCATCGTAAACCAGGATCGCATCCGTGAGAACTTGATCTCCTGCGTGACGAGCGGCGGCAACGATGACTTCTCCGCGCAGAGCGGACCGCCCACCTGCCAGCGCAGCGGCAGCTTTTCCACCGGCGGGGATACCTTCACGTACATCTACATCAGTAATCAGAACACGTTCTGTGCTGCTGTAGAGACTCACTTTGCTGGGATTGGCAACTAAGCAGTACCTCTGCGCATGAGCTATAGGGGCACAGCGCTATTGTGCCCCCGCACCTGCGTCTACCTCGCCTCTTGCTCAAACCAGAAGCAGCTAAAGCAGCTTAGACTGGGCGGGTTGGGGCGGTTCCGCGTTTAGATGATCATCAGTGTAATGTGAGTAGCAAGATGCGCCCCCAGTTCCAGATGCACCCTAATACCTGGAACACCGGGGCGTTTTGGCGCACATCCGGCTATCCACGCTATACTGTGGCTAGTAGTAACTTGCACACGAAGGGGGCATCGCAGTGATGCAAAAAAAAGCGTTCTGGCTAACGTGCACGCTCGCGTGGCTGGTGCTCACCGTACCGACACTGTTTTCGCAGGCGCAGGTGCGCGTGGTCGTCAACCGCGATTTTGTGAACTTGCGGCTGTTCCCGGCGCTGGGGTCTACCGTGGTTGGCTCTGCCAATGCGGGCACGGTATTCGTAGCGGACGCCCGCAGCGGCGACAGTGAATGGCTGCGGATTCGCCTGGGCAACCGCGAGGCGTGGATTGGCGTGGCGGTGATTACCATCCTGGAAGGCAATATTGAGGCACTGCCCGTGCGCGACCCGCGCAGCATCCCCTTTGGTGGTAATGAGGCTCCGCGCGCGGGTTTTACCGAGGCAACGAGTGACATCAGCGGGCGGCTCTCACAGAGCGGTGTACGGATTCGCAGCGGTCCGGATATTGCCTACCGTGTGCTGGCTAACGCGCCGCGTTTTTCCGTGTTCCCGCTGCTGGGGCGCACGGTAGATAACCAATGGGTGCAAGTGAACTTTGAGGGCGTGCTGGGCTGGACGCGAGCGGAATTTGTCACCATCCTGGACGACCGCAGCATCAACGAACTGCCCGTGAACGGCGTCATCGCCAGCGACCTACCGCTGGAGTCTACTGACCAGAATGACCTGTTTGGCACGCTGCGCTTCATGCGAGAACGTATTGACCTGGCGCAGCCGTCACTGGATCGGCAGCGGCAGGTGTGGACGGATGCCGCGTTTGGCATTGTGCCGCCGTGCGGGGGCTACCCGGCACGCCCGTCGAACTTCAACATTCCCAATGACCTGCGTGCTCGCTACGCTGGCACGTTAGAACCGCTCATCCGGGACTTCGACACGGCGATGGGCAATGTGCGGGCGACGATTGACTTACAGATCGACGTTTGCCAGGAGACGGGCAGCGAACTGGTGCTCATTAGCACGCCTGTGGTGACGGGCGGGTTGAATTTTGTTGATGACGCGGATGTGTTGTTCGCCAGCCTACGCCGCCGTATTGACGAACTGCTGCCGGAAATCGGACCGGATGACTGCGTGTTCGAGTTTGCCGGGCGTGTGGATGTGCTGCCACTGTTCCCGCCGCAGGCAATCATCGAGGGCACGTTTAATGACGAAGACCGTGTGTTGGGCTTCTGCTTCGACGCATCGCCGTTGAATATTGGCTATTTGGAAGTGTTGCAGGGTCCGACGAACTATCGCCTGGTGGTGGCGGTGTCTCCGTTGGAGAACCCAACGGACTTTTTGGCGAGTGCATCTGAGGAATCATCCCCGGTGGGCACATCAACCATTCTCTCGCCGATTGAATTCCCATTTGAGGGGCGGTATTTGCTGCTGCTGAACGCGCAGACCGATGGCGATGAGCCGCCGGAGGGCAGGTTTGCGCTGGTGTTCGTGGATATTGCGCTGGGCACGCCGAACGCACCGCTGCTGAGCTTTGACGAGGACGGCAACCTTGTGCGTAATATCGTGCCGCTCACGTTAGCCGATGGCACGGTGGTGGGCGCTCAGGTTGCGGACGAAGCGGGCGCGGGCGCAACCGTGACCAGCACACAAGCAGGTCCCATCAACGTCTTCGCGGATCCAAACGCTGAGTCTGGCATTGTGGGGCAGCTTTTGCCGGGGCAATCGGCACCTGCTTTGGGCACGGTGACGGGCTGGGTACGGGTAGACCTGGGCGGGGGTGTTTCCGGCTGGGTGCAGGAGGAGTTCGTGCAGTTTAACGACGCGCAGATCGCAACGGACGGCGGGCAGGTGGAGTGCCCAGGTGTCTTCCTGACGTGCAACAACCTGATCTCCTGTGCGGAGGTGCAGGCGTGCGTGGACGCGGGCAATACGCTGCTAGACCCGAACGGCAACGGCATCGCCTGTGACAGCGCCGAGGGCAGCCCCCCGCTTGGCTGTAACGTGGCGGCACCGCTGCCGAACTAAACGGGCGAACTACTGAGGTGCCGTCAGCAGTTGCTCTAACTGGTCGGCGGCACCCAGCAT
>CAYVGI010000037.1:0-35357 GCA_964451095.1 uncultured Anaerolineaceae bacterium | reverse complement strand
GCGCCAGATCTTCAGCACCTTCACATGCAGGAACAACTGCACATCGTGCCCGTACACCTGCTGTAGCTCTTCCCGCGCGTCAATGCCGATTTGCTTAATCATGCTGCCCCGGCTGCCGATGATGATGCCCTTCTGCGAGTCACGCTCAACGTAAATCGTCGCATGAATGTTGTAAGTGCGGTTGGGTTTTTCCTCGAACGAATCAATGCCGATGGCAACCGAGTGGGGGATTTCCTGGTGCGTGCTCAGGATAATCTTCTCGCGCACCACCTCTGCTGCCAAAAAGCGCAGGTTCTGGTCACTTACCTGATCTTTGGGGTAATAGCGTGGTCCCAGCGGCAGGCGCTCTTTCAGCGCATCGACCACACCTGTGACGTTTGTGCCCTCCGCCGCACTGATGACGAAGTGCGCGTCGTGGCTGACTAACTCACGATACTCCTCCACATGCTGGTGGAGTTCGTCTTCTTGTTCCATCAGGTCACTTTTGTTCAGCGCGATGATCACGGGCGTGCTTTTCACCTTACTCAGCGCCTCTGCAATGCGCCGGTCTTCGCCAGTGGGGTGCAGCGTGACCTCGACTACCCACAGCACCACATCCGCGTCCCGGAATGTTGCCTGCGCTGCGTTCACCATAAACTCGCCGAGTTTGTGGTGCGGGTCATGGATGCCGGGGGTGTCCACGAACAGGATTTGCATCTCGTCTGTGGTCAGAATGCCAAGCTGATTGCGGCGCGTGGTTTGCGGTGTCGGCGTGACGATGGCAATCTTCTGACCGAGAATGCAGTTAATCAGCGTGGATTTGCCCACGTTTGGTCTGCCGACGACTGCGACGACGCCCGAACGGTGGTCGGGCGACCAATCATCGCTGAAAATGCTATCCAGTTCGCTCACGGTGAATCCAATCATCTAGGGTGTCGTAGCGGGGTATTGCGTGCGCCAACCGTTCAGGCATGTTGGCGCCTGCCGGGGCGATGAGCGCTGCTGGGGCGGCAAGGGGCTTGCTGTCATCTGGCGCGGCATAAACCAACACCTGCTGTGACCGCTCTAAGTCGAGCTTCTTCAGCACGATCATATCGTCCTCACCATCGTTGCGGTAGCCAAACACCTCCGCCCGTGGGTAGCTGTTCACCTTCGTGTAGATGAAGTCCAGCATTGCCTCCCCGTTGAAGAAGTCGCCGTAGTCCACTGCCAGCAGCCCCGGCACAATCGCCAGGTGCGGCTTCTCCAGGTAGCGTACGGCATAGCGCACCGTCAGTTCGCCGCTGGCGATGACCTCTATACCATCACCATCTACGGTCGTAACGGAAAGCAGAGGCGTGTTCTCATGGCGCAGCAGCACACCATCGAACACATCCCCCACGGGTTCACGCGGTGGGATCTTCGGCATTAGTGTTCGTCGTGGTGCTCGTGCCCGTGGTACTGGGGCTGGTTGATGTCGTCAAAGTGCTTGTAGGGCTGTGCGATGCCAAACCACGCGCCAGTCGCGCCTACCAGCAGCACCACCCCTGTCCAGAACAGCGCCGCAATCACGCTGCCATTAGCAGCAGCACCTTGCACAACGCCTACCCCCAGCGCAATCGTCATCAACGTTAGCCCGACCCCGCCGATGATTGACATACCGACATAAACCGGGCGTTTCGGATCGTAAACTTCCATAGCGTCTACACTCTCACAATCTGTCGTTTGTGCCTATTGCAATTAGCGTATATCATACCCGCTCTCGTGACAATATTCACCATCAGCAATAAACATCAATTGTGCGACGAGGGTTTGCACATCAAGCAGAAAGAGGATTTTATGCCTGTGCAGCGCGTATGGCTCATCCGCCACGGACAAACCGACTGGAACGTACAGCATCGCTGGCAAGGGCACGCGCCCACATCACTCAACGACACCGGGCACGAACAAGCACGCGCCCTGGGGCTGCACCTGCGTGACCAGCCGATTGGCGTGGTGTACACCAGCGACCTCCCACGCACATTGCAAACGGCACAAACCATTGCGGCATACCACAACCTGGAACCCATCCTGGCACCCGCATTCCGAGAGATGAACGTAGGCGTGTTCCAGGCGTTGTTCCCAGATGAACTGGCGGAGCTTTACCCGGCGGAATTGGCAGCGTGGCGCAGCGACGATATGGACTATGCCCCGCCCAGTGGCGAGTCGCGTAATGCGGTGCGCCAGCGGGCGGCAGAGGCATTCCACACCGTGACCGCAGACGATGAACACGACGAAATCGCCATCGTCACCCACGGCGGCACCATTCGCTTGCTGTTGCCTGCCATCTGCGCCGGAGACCCCCAGGTGGAAGGTAAGCTGCCCGTACCAAATACCTCCTACACGCTGCTCGTCCGTACAGGCGACGGCTGGCGCGTCGAAGAACTCACGGCAACGCCGCACCTACCAGAAGGTGACAGCGGCGGCAATACCAGCCAATCGTCACTGTGAAATCAGTACGGAAAAAAGGTGCGACCTTTGTTACAGTATGTGTGCTTTTTTGCACAATAGAGCGTTCATAACACAAAGAAACGGAGTTTGAACATGGCTGGACGCAGCAAGGTAACGGTTGTAGGCGCAGGCAACGTAGGGGCAACCTGCGCAACTTGGATGGCAGTGAAAGAACTGGCAGACGTCGTTCTGGTAGACATCGTGGAGGGCGCGGCGAAGGGTAAAGCGCTCGACCTGGCAGAAGCAGGACCAGTACTCAACTTTGACATTCAACTGGTAGGCAGCGGCAGCTACGAAGCAACCGCCGATTCCGACGTGGTGGTCATCACCGCTGGCGTGCCCCGCCGCAAAGACCCAGAAACCGGGCAGTTCCCCAGCCGCGACGAACTTGTGAAGACTAACCAGAAGGTCGTGGGCGAAGTTACGAAAGAAGTCGTCAAGTATTCGCCCAATTCCATCCTTGTTATCGTCTCCAACCCGCTGGACGCAATGTGCCATGTTGCGCTGGAGGAAAGCGGCTTCGATTCCAAGCGCGTGATCGGGCAGGCAGGTGCGCTGGACACCGCCCGCTACAAGACGTTCCTGGCGATGGAACTCGGCGTGAGCGTGCGCGACATCCACGGCATTGTGCTGGGCGGTCATGGCGACACCATGGTGCCGCTGCCGCGTCACACATCTGTTGCAGGTATCCCCGTGCGTGAGCGTATCGAAGAAGATAAGCTGCAAGCGATCATCCAGCGCACGCGCAAGGGGGGCGGCGAGATCGTGGGGCTGCTGGGCTACAGTGGCTACTACGCACCCGCCGCTGGCACGGTCGATATGGTCGAGGCGATCATCAAAGACCAGAAGCGTGTCATCCCGTCAGCGGTCTACCTCACCGGGCAGTACGGCTACGATGGGCTTTTCATCGGTGTACCTGCTGTGCTGGGTACCGAGGGTGTCGAGCGCGTCATTGAGATGGAACTCAACGACGAGGAAAAGACGATGCTGGATAACAGCGCCGAGGCAGTGCGCTCCGTCGTGGACGTACTCGGTTATAGCTAGACAAGATCACCTGAACTAGGTTGAATAGGATAGTGGGGGCACGGTGTATGCGCCGTGCCCCCACCTTTTGACTGCTAGAGGAACCCCGCAATGCCAGAGCTTAAACGTGCTGTCACCCTGACGGATGGTACGGCAATGGTCGTGACTGACCTGCACGGCAACCTACCCGTGTACGAACATGTGCGCGACAACTTCCTGCGTGCTCATGCGGCGGGCACCGTGCAGCAGCTTGTGCTATGTGGCGATCTGATTCATGGCAACGGCGCACCCGCAGATGACGCCAGCCTGCCTATGCTGCTAGACGTGATGCGCCTGCAAAGCGAAATGGGCGAGAATACCGTCATCCTGCTGTGTGGCAACCACGAACTGCCTCACATCTACGGCATGACGCTCTCTCGCGGGGACAAAGAGTACACACCGGGGTTCGAGGCGGCGCTTACCGCGCTCGACCAGGACAGCAGCAGCACGTACTCACGAGCAGATGTCGTCAATTTTCTAGCAGAGTTGCCGTTTTATGTGTTCACCGCTGCCGGGGTTATGCTCGCCCATGCCGGACCTGTCAAAGAAATCTTGCTGGAGCAAGATGCTGTCCATGTGCTGCAATTCGATCATGGTGCATTTCTGGCACGCATCGACGCGCAGCTTGCCCAGTATGACCTGGATCACGCCCGCCAGCTCTACGCGACCAAAGCAGGTGGTGACGACTACGCTTCGCTCGCCAAGCACTTCCTTGCAGTGACGGACGAAAACGACCCGCGTTACAACCATCTGCTGCGCTCATTCATCTGGAGCGGTGACCCGGAGTTTGAACTGCTGTGGAACACATTATTTACCCGCAATGAGAACGAGTTCCCGAACGATATGCGCCGCGCCATAGACTACGCCAATGTGGTACGGCACTTCCTCAAGTTGATGTCTGCACGAGTGCCCGCCTACCCGCAGCATGTGATCGTCAGCGGGCATATCGTGGTTGATGGCGGTCATCAGGTCGTCGATGACTATCACCTGCGGCTTGCCAGCCACGAGCACGCCCGCCCACAGCCAGACGGGCAAATCCTGCTGCTGGACTGTGCAACGGAAGTCCGCGATGCGGATGCGCTGGTGCCGCACCTGCGCCGCACCCTCGACGATCTGTAAACACTACGTTCCCAGCGTCGCACCGATGAAGTCGCTGCGCCCGTTCACAAAATCCTCAATCGAAACCGCCCTTGACCCCGCGAGTTGCACTTGCGCCGGAACATATAGCCCATCCCCGGTGCCTACAGCAACCGCCCCGCCCCGTTCGATGACGGCACCAGGAGCAGCGGTGCCTGCACTAACACTACCACTCAGGATTTTCATGCGGGCACCTGCCCAGGTGGTGTAGGTGCCGGGCCACGGGGTAAACGCCCGCACAAGTTGGTCAATGTGGGCGGCGCTTTGCGCCCAGTCAATCTCACCATCTTGCTTTTGGATCTGTGGTGCCAGCGTCGCTAGCGCGTCGTCCTGGGGTTGCGGCTGCACCTCACCGTTCAGGTAACGCGGCAGCGTCTCGGAAAGCAAGTCTGCGCCGACGGCGGCGAGCTTGTCGTGTAGCGACGCCCCCGTTTCGTCTGCGGCGATGGGAAGTGCACGCTTGCTCAGCATCGGACCTGTGTCCAATCCAGCGTCCATCAGCATGATCGTCACACCCGTTTCGACGTCCCCCTCGCGGATGGATGCTTGGATGGGTGCCGCGCCGCGCCAGCGTGGGAGCAGCGAGGCGTGCACGTTAATCGACCCGTGATGCGGAATATCGAGCACGCTTTGCGGCAAAATCTGCCCGAATGCCGCCACAATGTACACATCCGGCACACCCATTGCCCGCAGCGGCTCAATTGCCTCGCGCTTGCGCAGCTTCTCCGGCTGGTAAACCGGGATGCCTTGCGCCAATGCTACCTGCTTGATAGGGGGCTGCTGTAGCTGCTGCTTGCGCCCGACGGGGCGGTCTGGCTGGGTGACCACACCAATGACATCGTGCTCATCAATCAGGCGTTGCAGGGTCGGCACGGCGAAATCCGGTGTGCCCATAAAAATAACTGTTGCCACGCGTGTTACTCCCATGTTGTTGCCGTGAATGTATGTGTGCTATTATAACGAGTTATGGTTAGAAATATTTAGAACTGTCCCCGGCGATGGTGACGAAAAACTGGCTGGTTGCGCCGCCCGCCCCGACCGGGCACCTGAAGAAGTACAAGGGCATCAACCCGGTATTGGCGCAAGTGCTTTACAACAGGGGGCTAACGGACCCAAACGACGCATATGTTTTCCTCACCGCAGAGGGCGGCGAGAGCTTTGACCCGCTGCGCATGACGGACATGGCGAAGGCGATTAGCCGTGTGAAACAAGCTATCCGCAAGGGTGAGCGGATTATCGTTTACGGCGACTTTGACGCCGACGGTGCCACCTCCACCGCCCTACTGATGTCCGTGCTCAAGAAGCTGGGCGCAACCGTCGCCCCCTACATCCCGCACCGCGTGGATGAGGGCTACGGACTGAACGTTGACGCGCTCTACAAAATCCGCAGTTGGGACGTGAGTGTTGTCATCACGGTAGACTGCGGCATTCGCAGCGTGGAGGAAGTCCGCGCCGGGCAGCACGCGGGCTTAGATATTATCATCACGGATCATCACTCCCTCGGACCGGAACTGCCGCCTGCCTACGCCGTTGTGAACCCCAAGCGCGACGCCGAACCCATCGAAAACATGCTTGCGGGTGTGGGTGTTGCTTTTAAGTTCGCAGATGCGCTGCTGCGGGCGTGCAACAGCGAAGGAAAACGCTCGCCGCTGCGTGCCGCCGCCCAAAAGATTGACCTGAACAAGTCGCTAGACCTGGTAGCAATCGGCACCGTGGCAGACCTGGTACCCCTGGACAAAATCGAGAATCGCCTGCTGGTGCGGCGTGGGCTGCATGTGCTCAACGAGGCAAAGCGCCCCGGTGTACGCGCTCTACTGGAAGTCGCGGGCATTTCACCCGGCACCGTGAACGCCACCAGCATCGGCTTTGGCATCGGTCCGCGCATTAACGCCGCCGGACGCCTGGAAAGCGCCATGCTTGCCTACGAACTGCTGTATACCGCCAACGAAGCGAAGGCGAAGTCCCTGGCGACAAAGCTGCAAGAACTCAACGAGCGCCGCCAGGATTTGACCCGCGAAGCGCAGGAAATGGTGCGCGAATCGCTAGACGAGCAGAGCAGCGATGTGCCATTGATCTTTGCGTCTCACACCAGCTTCCCACACGGCATCGTGGGCTTGGTTGCGGGCAGGCTAACCGAAGAGTTCTTCCGCCCGGCGGTTGTGATGCGCGAGGGCGATGACGAAAGCAATGCCTCCTGCCGCAGCATCCCCCAGTTCGACATCACACAGGCGCTTGACCAATGTGCAGACCTGCTGGTGCGGCACGGTGGGCACGCGCAGGCGGCGGGCTTCACCGTGCGCAACGAGAACATCACGGCACTGCGCGACCGCCTGACGGAAATCGCAGGGGACTGCCTGGACGGACGTGACCTGCGCCCGACACTCGAAATCGACGCCGACGTAGACATCCACCAGCTTAGCGAAGACCTCGTGGAAGACATGACCATGCTGGAACCCACCGGCAACGACAACCCACCACCGCTGTTCATGACGTCCAATGCGTTTATCGCCGATTGGCGCTTGGTCGGGCGCGACGAAAAGCACATCAAGCTGCGGCTGGCGCGTGCCGGGCAACCCCCTATCGACGCGATAGGCTTTAACCTGGGGGAGTGGGCTGGTAAACTGCCGGAACGCATTGATGTGGCATACGAACTGGAAATCAACGAGTGGAACGGCAAACGCACGCTGCAACTCAACCTCAAGGACATCCGCCCCGCATCATCCAGCGGCAAATAGCACTGCCAACACTACTGTGCCTGCTGCTGGTGATGACCACCGCGCCAGCAAGCGCCCAAACCGAAACCCACAACCCGTTCGGCGTGGTGGAGGGCTTCTGGTTCCCAGAAATGACATGTGAGCTTGGCGTCGGCTGGGAGCGCATTATTTTCGATTGGGCACAGCACCAACCCAACGACCCCACAGACTGGCACACGCTTAACGTGGATGACCGCTGGCTGAAAGCGGCAAACCAGTGCAACCAGGAGGTTGTCGGGCTGCTGAAGAACACCCCCACCTGGGCAACCAGCGGCATCCCTGGCGCAGGCGTGCCGGATGGGTTGTACCTGCCCGTGGACAACCCGCAAAATCACTGGGCGAACTTTGTACGGCAAACGGCACGCTATTATGCCCCGCGTGGGGTAAATCGCTTCATCATCTGGAACGAACCGGACATCTCTCGCGAGACTTATGGCTTTGAGTTCGAGGGCACATTGGACGACTACGCACAGATGCTCACGGTGGCAGCAGTTGCCGCCAAGCAGGGCAACCCGGCGGCGAAGGTTCACCTGGCGGGCACAACCTACTGGCATGACGTGAACGCAGGTGAACGGCTGTACCTGGATCGGTTGCTGGAGCGCATTTCTCAACTGCCAGACGCAGACCAGCACGACTATTACTTCGACGCGGTGAGCCTGCACATCTACTTCCGCACGGATTCGGTCTACGAAATTGTGAACGAAGTGCGCGGGCTGCTAGAACAACACAGCATGGGGCACAAAGCGATCTGGATCAACGAGACAAACGCCCCGCCAACCCAGGACCCCGACTGGCCCGTTGACCGCCCGGTGTTCCAGTACACGCTAGACCAGCAGGCGGCGTTCCTGGTGCAGGCGGCAGCGCTGGGCAAAGCTGCCGGGGCAGAGCGCATCGCCGTCTACAAGCTGTATGACCAGGAATTGCCCCCCGGCGGAGAGACCTTCGGCATCCTGCGCCCCAACGACCAATCGCCGCGCCCGGCATTTGAGGCATGGCATACGGTGGCAGTGCGTTTTGGTGCGGTCATATCCGCACAGCGCCACAGCACCCCCACAGTCGATAGCGTGTTAATCGAACGGGGCGACGGCGCACAGGTGCTCGCGCTGTGGGCACGCACTGGCGACGATGTCGCCATCACCGTCCGTGCCGAAGGTGGGCAGGTCTACGGGCAACTTGACGCCAACACCCCCGTGCAAGCCGTTGACGGCGAGACCGAACTCACGCTACCCGCTGCCAACTGCAACGGCGACGATCCCGCCGTCCCGTGCCCGGTAGGGGGCGCTGTAACGCTCATCGAAACGCCCGGCACCCCATTGACCGTTCATGAGGTGGGGGCGGGTGGTACAATGACGCCGCTTTGGATCAATTCAGAAAGACAAAACACAAATGAGTGATGAACTTAACCGCGATGGCAAAAGCTTTTCCTACGGCGGGCAGGCGGTCATCGAAGGTGTATTAATGCGCGGTGCGAACACCGCCGCCGTGGCGTGCCGCAACCCTAAGGGGCAAATCGTCATCCACGAAACTGAACTAAACAAGCAGGTATACCGGGGGCGCATTGCGAAAACGCCGTTTGTGCGCGGGCTGGTGCTGCTGTGGGATGCACTAGGGCTGGGCACACGGGCGCTGATGTGGTCAGCAGATGTAGCGCTGGACGAGGAAGGCGAAGACACCCCCAGCTTTGACGGTCCGTTGGGATGGGGCACACTGGCAGTGTCGTTCACGCTGGCAATCGGGCTGTTTTTCCTGCTGCCGTTGTTTGCCTCACGCGGCATTGAGGCGGGACTGAGTGGTCTGCTGGGCGCAACCAATGATGCAAGCTACCTGCGGGCATTTGTGGCGAACCTGCTAGAGGGGCTAGTGCGCCTTGTCATCGTGATCGCCTACATCTGGGCAATTGGGCGCATCCCGGACGTGAAGCGGTTGTTCGGCTACCACGGCGCCGAACACAAGACCATCAACGCGTACGAAGCAGGCGCTGAACTCACGCCGGAAGTGGTACAGAACTACCCAATTGAGCATCCCCGCTGCGGCACGGCATTTTTGCTGAATGTGGTGGTAGTGAGTGTGCTGGTATTTGCTGTGCTGGGCAATCCCGGCGGTATATACGGCTGGGTATTTCTGATTGTCTCCCGCGTGGTCATGATCCCAGTGATTGCAGGCATTGCCTACGAGTGGCTGCGCTGGACGGCAAAGAACGCGGAGAAACCCATCGTTGCCGCGCTCATCAAGCCCAACCTCGCGCTGCAACACCTGACCACCAACGAACCTGACCTGGGCATGATCGAGACGGCAATTGTGTCGTTCAAGCGCGTGTTGCTCTCCGAGGGCATCATCCAGGAAGACGACGCGCAAATCCCGGAGGCACGCCCGGAGATGGCAGCGCCTATGCCCGGCGCAGCAGACTAAGCCTCATCGTCTTCAGGCACAGCATCGGCAGGCGGCAGCGCGATCTGCTCAAGCAGTTGCCGTGCCTGTGCCTGATCTGGGTGCCCGTTCACAGCAGCGATTGCCCGCAGCGCTTCGGCGGCGTCCTGGGTTTGCCCGGCGTGTAGTTGCTGCTGCGCCCGCAGGAAGTACAGGTGCATGTTTAATGCATCCCGCAAAACGGGGAAGCGGTTATCGCCGGGGTAGTCCTCCGCCGCTGCCTGGATCTTCTCCATACTCCCACGGGCGGTGTCCATCTCCTGCTCGAATAAACTGCGGTAAAGCTCGCTATAGAGCGTATCGGCGCTCAGGCGCTCGTTGACCTGCTGGCGGGTATCGTAAAGCTCCGGGAATGCCTCCAGCACAATGTCGGGGTAGCTCTCTAGCTGGGTGAGCATGTCGTTCGCGGCAACCGCATCATCCCATATCAGTTCACGCACCTGCTGGTAAAGCGATGTTGCAGTTTGCATGTACTCGTCGTAGCGCTCCGTCATGTTGTGGTACTCGTCCAGTTGGTCGAGCATGTCTTGCAGCGAGTCATCCTTGCCCGTGTAGCCTGCCTTGCCCTGCCGCACGAGGTCGCGCACCCGTTCCATGTCGCGCTGCTCGTTAAAGGCGCGGTCTGCCTGTTGCACAGTGCGTTCGAGTTTGCGGCGCATCGCCTTAACGATTGCTTCGCGGGCAGCGGGCAGTTCGTCCAGCCACTGGTAGATCGCCTGCGCCTGCGTGTACGTCTCCCACGCCGCTAGGTCGTCCTCTGCCGCGCTGATCTGCGATTGCTGTACCAGTTGTGCCGCACGCTGCTTGCCCTGCGCTACAGTCGTGGCACGCTGGCGCAGGTCATTTAGCCGGATGAGCGTGTCCGCATCCAATAGGCTGTCCAGTCGCTCTGTAGATTCCAGGGTATCCAACGCTTCTTCCGGCTCGTGTGCGTCAAGCGCTTGCTGGGCGGCGTTCATCAGCATATCTGCCTCGCGCTGTGCCCATGCCTGCGCCTGCTGCCGGATTTCGCTACGAGCCGCGTCAAGCTGGGTCATCTCGGTAAATGTGCTGCGCCGGGTGCCGCTCTCGCTGCCCATCACAAAGCGCGGCACTGGCATGTCTGCGGGCAGTTGTTCCAACGCGCTCAGCGCCTCGGTAAACTTATGATCTTCCAGCGCCATCGGGTACACCTGCGCCGCCAGCGTTTTGTGATTGAAAAGCTGCTCTGCCCGGCGGTGCAGCACATCAAGCTCAGGGCTGCTGGTGATCTCGCCCCTGGCGGCGGCGGCGATGTCTCGCGCCTTGATGTAGTAATTATCCAGCACAAACTGCGGGTTTGGCGGGGCGCTGCCCGTTTCTAGCTCGGTTGCCTTACGCAGCAACTCATCGCAGTGGGCAGTCACACCGCGCACATGGATTGCCTCTTGTTTGCGCCGTGCCTGCTCTGTGATGCGCGTTTCGTAGGCATCCACCTCAACAATGTTTCCGTCCGGCAGTGCTGCCCGCCACGCTGCAATCTGCGCCTTAGCGCGTTCCGTGTCAAACGCCAGCAGCTCGCCCCCCAGCGCATCGTCCAGCCAGTCCCGTGCTGTGCGGATGCGAACCGATCGCTGCCACTCGGTCATGTGTTTTTGCAAGCGCTGTAGCTGCTCGGCTGCACTGTTCACGTCATCTGCTTCCAGGGCAGTTTGCACCTGCTTCAGCATATCGAGTGCATCTGCTTTGCGCACAGACTGTAATGGTTCTAACATTGGCGTTGGCTCCCCGCTGTTGTGTCGTCCTTACGTATTGTACAGGGTTCGTCACCAGCGGGCGAAAGAAAACTCAACGTTTATTGTAAGGGTTTTGCAACCTACGCAGCCAGCTAACAATCTGGTCGGCAGTATTGTCCCAACCCGGGTCGAGCATCAACTCGTGCCCCATTTCCGGCATGATAATTGCGTCTGTGCCGTACCACCGTGCAGTGCGCCGCACCTCCATCGGCGTGAACAGCGTATCGTCCTCCCCGCCGATGACCAAAACAGGGGTTTGGGTAGGCGTCTTGCCCGGTAGATCAAGCAGAAGTGCGTCCACACCCACCGCCAGGAAGGACTCATGGGTAAAGCGTCGCATATACTGCTCCGCAACATGGGCAGGCATCCTTGCGGAGAAGAACGGACGCCCACGGTGGTCAGGCTCCGCAACCAATGGGTATACGTTCCATCGCGTCATGATCTGGTACGCAATTCGTGGGCGCTTTGTCGCGGTGCGCCACGCCAACCCGCCTGTTCCCGTCGGCGGGATGGGTGCCAACAACACCGCAGCGGGTACATCTTGGCGGTAGCACAACACATGCTGGATCAGCAAACCGCCCATGCTGTGCCCAACCAAGATCGGCGGTGTTTCATACCGCTCAATCATCGCCAGCAAGTCGTGTAGAAAGTGCCGCAGCCGGGTTTTTTGCAGCGACCTTCGCCCGCTGCTTTTGCCGTGCCCACGCAAGCTGAACGCCGTCACGTCAAATCCTCGCTCTGCGAAGTACGGCATGAAGTGTGCTTGCCAGCACCAGGCACCGTGCCATGCCCCGTGCACGAACAATACCGAGTGCGGGAACGGGGCTACGCCTGCCTGCGCAGGGCGGTGAATGACCTCATATTCGGGTTCAGGTAGCTGGTGCATTACAGCGAACGCCGCTCCAGCCACGCAGCGATTCGCCCCGCAACTGACTCCCACCCCACATCCAGCATCATATCGTGCGCGATGTTGAAGAACTCCGCCTGTGTGCCGTAAACCCGTGCCGTCTGCTTGATCTCCCCTATGGTGGAAACCGAATCGTGCACAGCGCCCAGTACCAGCAACGGGCAATCGGGTCGGTAGGGCGCAGGCAGATCAAGCAAGGACAGATCCAATCCAGCTAGCAGAGATTCCGCCTGCAAGCGACGGGCATGGGTCTCTAGCTCCGGGATGGGTAAATCTGGCGAGAAGAACAGCTTACGCGCCTTTCCCGGCGTGTTCACCAGATGGTGTGTGGACAGGTGCCGTGCGATTTCCAGCATCGCCCCCGGCGTTTGCACAACAAAGCGCAGCAGCATCGGCAACGCGCCGTTGAACGGCAGTGGTGCGAGCAACACCGCCCCCGGCACATGCCCGGAACCCGCTTCGAGATATTTTTGCACAACCATGCCGCCCATGCTGTGCCCGATGAGCACCGGATGCTGCTCAAATTCGCTGACGACCTGCCGCACATCCGCAACGTAATCCGCCAGCCGCGCAAAACGGATACTGCCGCCGCTGTCACCGTGCCCACGCAAGCTGAGCGCGTGGGCGCTGTAACCCCGCCCCGCAAAGTAGGGCAGGAAGTGTTCCCAGCACCAAGCGCCATGCCACGCCCCGTGTATAAACAACAACGGCGTAGACTTTGCGATCCCCTCTGGTTTTTTGCTAATGACTTCTAATTGCACCGTGTTCCCGCTCCCTACTCTGATGCCTGTACCGTGAATGTCCCCAGGCGCACCACATCACTATCTGCGTGCGGAATTCGCGTCACATCCGGCAGCGTGTAGTGCCCCACATCAACAGTGTACGCCAGTTCGGGTTCCAGTTGGAAGAAGTCTGCCATGATAATCACGCTGTCGTCTGCCTGCCATGTGTGCCCCCGCACACTCACATCAGACACAGCAAACGGTTCTCCTTCCAGTGTCGTTGGTGTGCGCAAATGATGAAACTGCTGCACGTCCGCGGGCAACGCGCCCGGCGCTTGCCACAGTGTGCTCACCCGTGTGCGCGGACCGATAGTATAGGTGCGCCAGCCCAGCAACGTAGCACCGTGCTCAAATGTGATGGGTTCCGCCAACAGGGTGAACCCGACGGGCGCGGTCTCACCGTCGTAGGTCATCAACTGCCACGGTTCCACCCCGTCACGGCGCGGCAGTTCGTGTGTGTCTACCAGCAAATCGCTCGCACGCATTTCCTCCCACGCCTGGAACGGGCGCTCTGTAAACAGCATGGTCGCCGGGTAGGGTGGCAAAACCAGCACATTGCGCCCATCCAAAATGCGAGTGCCAGCAGCACGGTTCCACCACAGCGCGGTAAATATCGCAGGTTCGCCCTGTGTGGATGGGTCGTCCCCATGGGTGAAGTACAACAGGGGGGTATCTGGCGGCGGTGCCTGCGCGGCAGCTTGCAGCACGCCCAGCGGTGTTGCGATGCCGTTGGGGGTGTGCTGCCCCGCCGCAAACGGGAACGCCCGCACCAACTGCCCAAACCACGCGACCCCCATCACCAGTACGCCCACCGTTACGGCGTTCCGCAGCAGCTTGGGATGCCCATCCCGTGCCGCCCACCCCAAAAGCAGCGCCGCCGCGGGCACAGTGGGCAGCAGATAATGCACAAACACAGGCGTGCTGTGCCGCGTGAAAAACAACGGGAACACCACCAATAACACCAGTGCTAGCTCCGTGAGCGGTGGTGCCGTTGTGGGGGCATCTGCCTCAGATTTCGCAGTGGATTTGTGTTCAACTTCGTCTTGCGGAGCGCCATCTATGTTGAGCACTGCCGCCGCACCAAACACACCCATCATCGCAACCAGCACCGCAAACAGCGCCCCGATGCCACCCGCAATGACAGCGGGTGTTGCACGGACGAGCGGTAGGTCTGCCTCGCCATGTAGTAGATAGCTCCAGTTCACACCCGCAATGGGCAGCAGCGTTGCCCGCCACGCAGTCAGGTCAACTTGTGCGCCACCGCCAGCCGCATCCAAGACGCCGCGCACCGCGCCCGGCGTTAGCACAAACGGCATCGCACACGCCAGCGCCAGCGCCGCCCCCACACTCACTGCCGCCGGATGGCGCCACCAGCGCCAGCGCAGGAACACATACGCCCCGCCGACCACCAACGCCGCACCCGCGAAGTGCACCTGCACCGTAAAACCCGTGAGGAACACCGCTAACCCAACCCACACCCCACGGCGAGCCTGATTGGGGCGCACCGCAACATAAACTGCCCAAACCCAGGCGACTGCCAGCGGGATAAGCAAGTTTTGCGCCCAGATGCTGCGCCCGTACAACACTGCAAACGGATTCAGTGCGATGTACAGTGCCGCCACCCAAGCCGCCCGTGCGCCCCACTGCCGCGCTAATGCCCATACGCCGACCACTGTCAGCAAGCTCAACAGACTAACGAAGGTCGTCGCTACCTGTGGATTTGCGCTGAGGGCATACGGCAGTGCGAACACCCATGCTGCCGCCGGCATGTTCGGCACCCCTGCGCTCGATGGCATTCCCACGGATGCAAACTCACCGCCGCGTGCCATCCGCAGCGCAATTAACGACAGCCGCGCCTCATCGAACGCAAACGAGTTCACACCTGCATAACCCAGGCGCAGTAACCCTGCCAGCGCCAACACGACCAGTAGCGGCGTGTATGCCCACACCCGTGCCAATCTCTGTCTGTCAGTCTTAGTGTGCACGTGCTCGCCTGTTGTCGCTTTCCCACTCATGAGCGCCCGATGCTGCACCAGAAGCACCGCCCCGTCAAGCCGTCCATTTTGTGTTCGCAAACCGTAATCCGTGCTATAACTGATAGTGGAAGGGCAAACAATCCCAGGAGAACGCATCGTATGAAGGTCACATCACGCCCCACCGTGTTTATCACGCTGCTCATCGTGTCTTTGGTGGTCACACCCGTCATCACCCATGCCCAGGAAGCTACCAATACCGCCGATACAGACGCTGTTCACGTCATCCAACCCGGCGAAAACCTGTTTCGCATCGCGCTCAGCTACGGGCTAAGCACCGATGAACTCGCCAACGCCAACGGCATCACCGACCCCACACGCATTCTTGCTGGGCAAACGCTCATCATCCCCGGCGCAACAACACCGACAACACAACCTGCCCCCGCAGCAGAAACCACAATCGCCGAAGCTGAAGCTACCGAGCAAGTGGGGCAGGGTGGCGTGGAAGTGGTTATTGTGCCCAATGGCGAAGCGGCAGCAGTCGAACAGACTGAGCCGCAGACAATCACGGATGCCGAACCAGAGGCGGCACCACAAGTCACCGAGGCAGAGGCAGCAACGCCCGTCGAAACCCGCCCGGTCTATCACACTATCCAGCGTGGGGAAAACCTGCGCAACATTGCCCAGCAGTACAATACCACCGAAGATGACCTGATTACCCTCAACAGCATCACCAACCCCAACCGCATTCTCGCCGGGCAGCAGTTGCTCATCCGCAATGAGGTCATTGACCCCGAACCTGTTGTCGTTGAAACTGCGCCTGCTGTGGCACCCGCAACTACCGACGATATCGCCCCGGAAGAACCGGCAGAGGTGGTGACGCACACCGTACAGCAAGGCGAATACCTATCGTCTATTGCGCGGCAGCACGGCGTCACCAACGACATGATTATCGGCGCGAACAGCCTCGGTAACCCCGACCAGCTTTTCGCCGGGCAGCAGCTAATCATCCCAGCAGGCATGACCGCTGAGGAAGCGGCGACCCGTGTGTATCCTAAGCCGGATGCGGTCATTGGTGAGGGGCGCGAAATCGTCATTGACCTGAGCAATTCACGGGTGTACGCGTTTGAAAACGGCATTTTGATGTACGAAGCGGTGTCATCGAACGGTTTGCCCGCCACACCCACGGTGCAGGGCAACTTTACCGTGCGCACCAAAGTCCGCTCGCAAACCATGAGCGGTCCCGGCTACTGGCTGCCCAACGTTGAGTGGGTGTTGTACTTTTACCAGGGATATGCACTGCACGGTGCCTACTGGCACGAGAACTGGGGGCAACCCATGAGCCACGGCTGCGTCAACCTACAAAATGTGGATGCGAAGTGGTTCTTCGACTTTGCAGAAGTGGGCACACCCGTCACCGTACAAGTGTAGCCGCGCCGCACATGCGGCGTGCGGGGAGCTATGCCTCCCCGCGCAACCCAAGCTTGTCTGCGTCCGCCTTCATTGCCTCGAGCACGATGGTAATGTGCTCGTCAAGGGTCACGCCCAGCCGTTCTGCCGCGTGTTCAATCTCCTCGCGGTTAACGGGCGCTGCGAACGCTTTGTCCTTCCACTTCTTGCGGATGGACTTCAGCTTCACGTCCAGGATACTCTTCGAGGGGCGCACCAACGTCACGGCGATGATAAACCCGGTGAGTTCATCCACGGCAACCAGTGCTTTTTGCATCGGTGTTTTTGGCACTACGCCCGTGATGCTCTCAGCGTGCGCGAGGATGGCTTCCACAATCTCCTCGTCTACATTCCTCTCACGCAGTATCGCCGCGCCCTTCAGTGGGTGCCCGTCCTCGTCGCCCATGTCCGGGTATTTTTCGTAGTCGAAGTCGTGCAGCAACCCCACCACACCCCAGCGCTCGGCATCACCACCCAGCTTGGTTGCGTATGTCTGCATCGCGCTCTCCACAGCGAGCATATGCCGCCGCAGCGACTCGCTCTCTGTATATTCTGTGACGAGGTTCCATGCTTGTTCACGGTTCATCAGGTTATGTCCCCGGGTCGAATACCATCACACTAATGTCTATTGGCGCACCAATGGGGCGCTGCCCCCGCGTGCGCAGTTGCCATGTCCCGATAATCGGGTCTACACTGCCCCGCGCCGGTGCAGTGCCCTCAAACATGATCGTCAACTCTTCCCCCACCCGCACAGACTCACGCACGAATATGCGCGGTCCCGCATCGAAGTCCTCTCCACGCACAAACGTCAGCGATGTGTTATCGCCCCACTCACAGGTGCCCGTGTTCAGCAGCGTGATCTCGCGCAGGTACGGCTCTCCCACACGGAAGAACCCACCCGCCTCACCATCGGCTGGGATCTGCTCAACCACGGCGTAGTCAAACTCACATGCCTCGGTGGTTGCAGTCTGCTGGACGGCAGCGGTTTGGGTCACGTTCGGCGTTTCTGTTGGGGGTAGGTCTTCAGTTGGCGTGGCGGTTGGCTCTACCATCGGCGTTGAGGTGGGGGTCGCGCTTGGCGTGTCTGTGGGGGTTTCCGTGGGCGCAGCGACGGTTTGGCTCTGCACTGCCATGGCAACCGCCGTCGCAGAGCCGAGCAGATCGGGTGTATTGGTAGGCGACACCGTTGGCGTGGGTGTGATTGTCGGGGACTCGGTTACGGTCGGGGTTGCTGTGGCATCTGCCCCCGCCAGAGATATGATTGGCGGTATCACCTCTGCCTGCACCCCGAAGAAGTAGCCCCCGCCAACGAGCATGACCACGCCCAATACCAGCGCCAGCCAAACCATGCTCCGTCCAGAGCGCGATTGCTGCTTCTCAGGCGTAGATACAGAAACCGCCGAATTCTCCGCAGTTGCCATCGCGCTGCCATTGTGACCCACCATGAGGTCAGTGATGGCGGGGGGTGGGTCATCCTGCCGTGCGGGCATGGGGCTCACATCCTCACCACGCCCCGCCCGCTCGATGTCCTCAATGACTTGCTCTGCCGTTTGGTAGCGCTGCTCTGGGTCTTTCGCCATCGCCCTCTCGACGATTGCCCGAACCGGTTTTGGCACGCTCTGGTTAATTGCCGACACATCCGGTATCGGGTCGTTGACGTGCATCAAGATCACACCCAGCGCGGTTTCGGCGTCGTAGGGCAGTGCCCCCACCAGCAACTGGTACTTAATCACGCCCAGCGAGTACAGGTCGGAGCGCTCGTCGCCCGGTTCGCCCAGCCCCTGCTCCGGGGACATATACGCAGGCGTGCCGATCATGCCGCCGCTGACGGTCATCTGCTTGGAATCCAGCATCTTCGCAATACCGAAGTCCGTCAGCACAACGCGATCATCGTGGTCTAGCATCAGGTTGGCGGGTTTCACGTCGCGGTGGATCATCCCCCGGTTGTGCGCGTAGGCGAGTGCGTCGGCTGCCTCCTTGATAATGCGCAGCGTCTCCGCAATCGAGAGCTTCTCGTCCTGTTCTGCCAGGTCTGCCAGTCGGTCTTTCAGCGTTACTCCGTTGACCAACTCCATGACCATGTAGTAGCTCTCGCGCTTCTCGTCATAGTCAAAGTCGTACACCTGCACAATGTGCGGGTGCCGTAGCTTGGCGATGTTGCGCGCCTCTTTTTCGAAGCGAACCTGAAACTCCTGATCTTCGGCAAGGAAGGCGTGAAGAATCTTGATCGCCACGTAGCGGTCGAGGTTGGCGTGGTAAGCGCGGTAGACCTCTGCCATACCACCACGTCCCAATCGTTCTTGGACTTCGTATTTACCTAAAGTCTCTGACAAGGGAGAAGCTAACCTTATATCAACGTATGCCCAATCAAGCTCAATCACAAAGTATACTGCATATTGGTACCGTGCTCAACAGATGGGTTGCGTTCCCACACGGCGGATAACAACGCATTAAGTCCCGCTCAATGGACAGCGCAGTGCACCTTGCCACACCGTCAATCGTCAATCAAAATTGTTGCTAATGCCCTGCTATGAAGGATACGTATGCTCCCTAACCTGTTCCGCCTCACCCTGCTGCTTACGTTGACGTTTGCGCTGCTCATCGGTGCGATTCACACCCAACCCTACGACGCCAGCGAACTACGCGCGTTCCTGTTCCCGGAAGGGTGTAGTGTAGCGTGCATCATGGGCGTTGAAGCGAACGTTACATCCGAGGAAGACGCATTGCGTATTATAGAGAATCATCCGTGGGTGAAAGACGTGACTGTTCGCGAGCTAACCAACACATATGGCGAAAGACTCGAGATTAAGTGGTTCTGGAATGGCAGTCAACCAAACCATATCGATGACTGTTGTCCGGGATTCGTCATCACTGCGGATATAGACGGCAAATATATCGTATCAAGCACAAAAGTTATTACCACCATACCCGTACATGAATTGTATTTGCTGATGGGTGAGACCGAGTCAGGTAGTTTCCACCCACAATTTGACAGGAACCCGCCGAAAATTTTGTTGTCGTACTGGTATGAAGGTGATGCAGAAAACGCGACTGGTATTGTTCCTTCGGGTGGCATATCGTGCGCTGATCCCATCGCGAGCTATGCCAAGACAAATTCCATCGTCACATCGTTCTATGTGACGAGCAGCAACGCAGCCGTTTCGCCATACACAATCCCACAGTTGTGCCGTGCTGATGCTCCCTAACCTTTTCCGCCTCACCCTGCTGCTCACGTTGACGTTGGCGCTACTCATCGGTGCGATTCGCGCCCAACCCTACGACGACAGCGAACTACGCGCGTTCCTGTTCCCGGAAGGATGTAGCGTAGCGTGCATCATGGGCATTCGTCCCAGCGTGACAACGCGAGATGAGGCAGTGGTTACGCTTCGGGAACATCATTGGGTAGAGAAAGTAGACCAAGATGATTTCGGCATTTCATGGGAATGGAGCGATAAAGCGCCACCTTTTATTAACCTCTCAATTCCGGGTAATGCGCGAGTAAACACCAGCAAACAAGTCATTGACGTGGTTCGGGTTGCATCTACCGTGCCGTTGTCAGACTTTCTTCTGTTCTTCGGTCATCCGCTTCAAGGGGATTACAGCATCAATGGGCGGTTTCCGGGTTATGTCATCTCAGCTATATATCCCAACCGCCTCATGAGCCTGTATGTAACGTCCTCCTGCCCGGTAACCACATCCTCTGTTCTGAGGGAGCCCGCAATTATCTCTTGGGAAAGCAGAGAGCACATGTGGTACAGAACGGGCACGCGCAATTGGCAGGGAATGCTAACGCCACAAATATGCGGTTGACCACTTCCTTACGCCCTCGTGCCTTTGCGTTGAAAATTACTTACACTGACCACCATCATTTAGTTTCATATGCTCCCTAACCTGTTCCGCCTCACCCTGCTGCTCGCGTTGACGTTGGCGCTGCTCATCGGTGCGATTCGCGCCCAACCCTACGACGACAGCGAACTACGCGCGTTCCTGTTCCCGGAAGGGTGCGAGCAACCGTGTGTAATGGGCATCCAGCTCAACACAATGTCGCGGGATGACGTTATTGGCTATTTGGAGCAGCATCCGTACGTTGATAGTATTCAAGAACTGGATGATGACACCTTCCAGTCAATACGCTGGATGTGGTCGGAGGGTGCACCACCCTTTATTGCTCCTAATTCCCACGGCTTTGCGGCTTTCCCTGAAGGACGCACAGAGGACTTAACGATTCACTTTGATATTTCTGCTGTCGACTTTTTCGATTTGTATGGCGATGATGCCCACCGCTGGTATGATATTAGCTCTGTGGGTTCCATGAATATCTACTTGAGTAGCAGAGAGACCGGGACTCTAGCCTACACTTCTGTCTGGTGCGATGCCTTCTATGTGCGGCCGTTCTCATTTCCGTCTGTAATAGCAATTTGGAACCTTAGCATGATGGGCGGAGCATACGCAGGAGACTGGGAACATCCAGCCATCGACTGGCGCTGCCCCTGAACTGAATCCTTGCGTCCTCGCTCCTTTCCGCTGACAATCACCCCCACTGACCATAATCACCCCCCCAACCCTATGTGCGGAATCACTGGCATTTTTGACCTGCGCGGACACAACCGCGCCAATCCCGCTCTTGTGCGCCATATGTGCGCCACCATCACCCACCGCGGGCCCGACGGCGACGGGTTCTACAGCGCACCCAATGTCGCGCTGGGGATGCGCCGCCTCAGCATTATCGACGTGAACGGCAGCGACCAGCCGCTCTACAGCGCAGACCGTTCGATTGCGCTGGTGTTCAACGGTGAAATCTACAACTACCGTGAGCTGCGCGACGAGTTGCGGCGGGATGGGTTTGCGTTCTACACGGACGGCGACGGTGAAACGCTGGTGCACCTCTACGAGCGCGATGGAACCGCGATGTTTGAGCGGCTGCGCGGCATGTACGCCTTCGCGCTGTGGGACGCCAACGCGCAGCGCTTGCTGCTGGCGGTCGACCACATCGGCATAAAGCCGCTGTATCTGCATGAGCAGGACGGCGTGCTGCGCTTTGCCAGCGAGGTGAAGGCGCTTTTTGCCGATGAAACGCTGCAACCTGAACTCAACCTGCCCGCCCTGGATACCTATCTCACGTTTGGCTTTCAGGTCGGCGCGGAAACGCTGTTTGAGGGTGTGCGTCGGCTGATGCCGGGCCACATGCTGGTGGCGGAAGGGGGCACCGTCACGGAGAAGCGCTACTGGCGCTTTGGCGAGCACGTCAACGGGGCAGCAGATCACCGCACCGACGCCGACATCATCACACAGGCACACGACCTGCTGCGCGAGAGCGTGCGCCTGCACCTACGCAGTGACGTTCCACTGGGGCTGTTTCTCTCTGGCGGCGTGGACAGTGCCGCTGTGCTGGGGATGATGGCGCAGGAGGAAACCGAGGCGATAAAAACGTTTACGGTCGGCTACGATGCGGCAACGCCGGATAACGAACTGCGTCATGCCCGCCGCACGGCACAGCACTTTCAAACGGATCACCACGAGCGCGTAATCACGGCAGCAGAATGGTGGGACGGTTTTTTGCACTACGTCTATCACGAAGATGAACCTACCGCCAACGCATCGGCGGTGTCTTTGCTGCTGCTGGCGGAGGAAACCGCCAAGCACGTCAAGGTGGTGCTTACCGGGCTGGGCGGCGACGAACTGTTCGGTGGCTACCCGCATCACCGCAACATCCCAACATTGCTGGCACGGCAGGCACGCTGGGCGGACACCGTGCGCCCATTTGCAGGTTTGCTCCGTGCGGCAGAAGCGTATTATCCGGCGATGAAGCGCTACCGCGTTATCGGTGCGCTGCCCACCTACCTGCCGCAGGTACAGCGGGTTGCCATGCCGCGCAACGAGGCACTGCTGCGGGCATTCTCGTTCGATGGCATGGTACTTAGCGACGCCCTGCGCGGGCGACTGTACAGCGCTACCCTCTCCGAACATGAGGCGTGCAAGCGCGAGGTCTATGACGCCATCATCGAGCAAAGCTGGCAACACGACCCGCATGGCACCGCGCAGTCACTTGTGGTCAATACATGGCTGCATGGCAATGCACTGCTGCATGCTGATAAAGTCACTATGGCACACTCGCTGGAAGCACGGGTGCCCCTATTTGACCCAGCATTACTGGACTTTGCGGCGAAAATCCCGCCGGAGGTGCAAATGCGTGCCAACAAGTTTGTGCTGCGGGAGGCGGTGCGCCCCTACCTGCCGGAGTTTGCGCTCAACCGCCCCAAGCAACCGTTTAGCACGCCCATACGCAGTTGGTTTGCCACTGATCTGCGCGACGCAATTAGCGATGTGCTGCTGAACCCACAAGCAAAAATCCGCCCGCTGTTTAACACTGACACACTGGATCGTGTGCTGCGTAATCACTTCACCGGGCGTGAGAAACAAGAGGAAGTCATGTTTCGGTTGCTTAACTTGGAGGTGTGGGCGCAGCGCTTCCGCGTGATGATATAA
This sequence comes from uncultured Anaerolineaceae bacterium, assembly GCA_964451095.1. Lineage (GTDB taxonomy): Bacteria > Chloroflexota > Anaerolineae > Aggregatilineales > Phototrophicaceae > DAOTTY01. The sequence goes on along the minus strand of CAYVGI010000037.1, from coordinate 12,179 downwards.
TCAGAGTTGCCGTAGAAAGTAACGGAGCACAGGCACGCGCAATGACAGAGGAGCAAGTGATCGAGATATGGCGCAAGAACGCCGCAAACAAACTGGAAATAGAATCTTTCAGCCGTGGTGATACCATCACTATACCCAATATGCTGCCCGGCTTCTCGCTCGTGCTAGCGGATGTGTTCCCGCAGGAAGATGCTTAGCGAATGCGTACGCTGTTACGGCTGTGCCTGTTCACATGCTTGCTCTTGTTCGGGTTGATTGTGCTTATCTGTGCCCAACAGGAAGACCACACCGACCTGGAAGCACTGTTGGTACCCCAACCGGGCTGCGATATGCCGTGTTTCCTTGGCATTCGCATAGGAGAAACCCACGCGGGTGAGGCGGTTGCGATTTTGGAAGCGCATCCCTGGGTGGGTGACGTGCGTACCACTGGCACTGGTGAACGCCAGACAGGTTCTATCCGCTTCGATTGGTCGCCCGATGCACCACGCTTCTTGTTTAGCTTTCGGGAAAACGCGCTGGAGCTTGAATACGGCACGGAAGTCGTCAGCGGCGTTTCGTTGCACTTCCATGCGCAAACCGGCGACCTGTGGCGGGTGTTAAATAACAACCACGCTGTCAACGGCGACCCGCTAGCGGCCTACATTCGCGTGGACGGCCCGAACTGCATTCACAACCCCAAAGCGTTCTACAATGCGCCGCCAGAGCGTGTTTTCTACCGCACCATGCCCCATAATCACCCGGTGCCCTATGTGCCGCTCTCGGAGCGTTCATCGGCGCTGCGCTGTAACTAACCTGCAATTGGTGCAGCGTAAACCCACGCTTCGCTGCCATCCCGCAGCGTGACCCATACACGCACGTACTCGTCGCCTTCGTAGGCGTCGGTGCGGGCGAGTTCTGCTTCTGTGAGTAACAACACACCGCCGCTAACGCTGGCAGCCACATCAGGCGTGACGCGCGGGTAGGTCTCTGTACCCAGGTTTAGTTGATCTTTGCGGTAGCCATCTAACACGTTGGGCGTAGTCGGCACTGCCCTGCCAATGATGTGCTGCTGAACGGGGTCATCTAGCAGCGTGCCATAAGCAAACAACGGTTGCAGTGTCATGCGATACCTCCTCATCTGTATCTGTGTCGTGTAAGTGCACCTTGCGCCGCCTGTGTCTTTCGTCCATGCTTGTGCCGCCCTGCGAATCGCTAGAATCGAGTTCTGCCATGCGTATTCTGTTTGTTGCCTCGCTGCACCACCCACAGCAGCTTCTCAATGCCATTGAGCAAACTCCCGACGGCGAAGAACCGCCCCTTTTCCCACCCAGTATGGGGCAGCACCACCTCGAACAAGCACTGCGCCGCCAGGGGCACGAATTGGACGTGTTTTATCGCAATTTGCCGGGCGCAACTACTGAGGATATTGCACGGCTGCGTGCCCAGCGCCACACCCAGCGCATCACGCCGCGCAAAATCGCCGCTGCACTTACAAATCGCCTGCCACCCCACCTCAACCCGAACAAACGCGCTCGTAATGCGGGTTTGCTGGCGCATGCCCGTCGCTTCTGCCCAAACATGTTGTACATGGTAGGCGACAATACGGTGATTTACCCGGAAACGCTGGCGCAGATCAAAAACGAACTGGGGACATTGATCGTCTACGCCTCCGGCACCTCCCCCATTGTTTTCTCCCACAAAATTGAGCGCGGCGCCGCCCGCCTATACGATCTCGTACTGGTTAATGACCTGTATCACGGCATCCAGTGGCGAGAACTGGGTGCCCCACGTGCAGAGGCGCTGCCCATCTCCGCAGTAAATCCGGATTTTCACCGTCCCTACAAACTCACCGACGCGGAACGTGAAGCATATGCCTGCGATGTCGCGTTCGTGGGCACGCTGGTGCCAGGGCAGCTATACAGCAAGCGGGTGCAGGCGCTAGAGGCACTGCGCGACTTCGACCTGGGCATTTGGAGTGTGCATGAGGTACCTAGTAGTCTACAACCGAACTATCGTGGCGGTGCACTGGGTGAGGATATGCTGCGCATCATGAGTGCGGCAAAGCTCACTGTGAATGTGCACGGAGATTTTATGCTCTACGGCGGCAACATGCGCGCGTTTGAGGCGGCAGGCGTCGGTGTGTGCCAAGTTGCTGATGACTTGCCCGGTTTCCATCGCTGGTTCACACCCGGGCAAGATGTGCTGACATACAAAACATTGGATGAACTACGTGAGACGGTTCAACATCTGTTGACGAATAGCACCCGGCGACAGCAGATTGCGAACGCAGCACGCGAACATGTGTACACTCATCACACTTACAACCATCGCGCGTCACGTTTGGCGATGCTGTGTGAACAGATCGTACAGGAGGAAAAGACGCCAAAATTTAAGAGTTCTCTGAATATTTAGTAAGCACAAGTCAAAGTAAATTTGACAGTGGTTACGTCTTACGACAAAATGTTAGCGGGTTTAGAAAAACTTACCCACTTTTTCGCAAATAGAGCTTTGTAGAGGTTATTTATGCCAAAGAAAATCGTGCGTCGTCGTGGGAAGCTGTCCCGTCGTGATTTCCTGAAGGGGGTCGGCGGGTTGACTGTCGGCGTCGCCGCCAGCACCGTTTACCACCCGTTCAACATCATCAGCCGCGCCCGTGCGCAAGACCAACAACTGAGCATCCTCCAGTGGAGCCACTTCGTACCCCAGTACGACGAGTGGTTTGATGTGTGGGCACAGGAATGGGGTGAGGCAAACGGTGTCTCTGTAACCGTAGACCATGTGAACCTCGCAGAAATCCCCGCTGCTGCCACATCCGAGATTGCCGCAGGCGAGGGGCACGACCTGATCGAGTTCCTGTCGCCGCCGTCCTCGTTTGAGCCAAGCGTCGTTGACCTGACTGACGTTAACCAGATGGCAGAGGAGATGTTTGGTACGCGCGTTCCGCTCACACGCAACGCGACCTACAACCCCACTACAGATAAGTTCTACGGCTTTTGCCACAGTTGGGTACCAGACCCCGGCAACTACCGCCGCAGCCTGTGGGAAGAAATCGGGATGCCGAACGGACCCACCACCTACGAAGAACTGCTGATGGGTGGCTCGCAAATCCGTGATGAACTTGGTGTGCAGATGGGTATCGGCATGTCCAACGAGTTGGACTCCAACATGGCAAACCGCGCGATCCTGTGGGCGTTTGGCGCTTCCGTTCAGGACGCGAACGAGAACGTTGTCATCAACTCTGAAGAGACGATTGCCGCCCTCAACTACATGAAGGAACTGTATGAAGGCGCAATGACCCCTGAGGTATTTAGCTGGGTGGCAGCATCCAACAACCAGTTGCTCATCGCAGGGCAGGCGTCCTACATCCTCAACTCCATCTCCGCATATCGCACCGCGCAGACGGTGAACCCCGAAGTTGCAGACGACGTGTTCTTCCTGGCACCGCTAATCGGCCCTGCCGGAGAAGAAGCATCTGTGGTTAGCGAGCATGTGATCCCGATTTACATGATGCCGAACCACGCAACCAACCAGGACACCGCCAAGCAGTTCCTGATTGACCACGCTGCTGTACAGGCGGAAATCGTCAACCAATCTCAGCTTTACAACTTCCCAGCATTTGCCGAGCAGGTACCGGAGCTGGTGGAAGAGGGCGGCTGGCTAGACGACGACCCGTACGGCTCCAACCCAGCAAACAAGCTGGATGTGCTCCGTAACGCAGCAGACTGGAGCACGGTAATCGGGCACCCCGGCCCGGCAAACCCGGCAATCGGTGAGGTGTTCGGTACGTTCATCATTCCACAGATGTTCGCACAGGTAGCACGCGGCGAACTGACGTCTGAAGAAGCTGCTGCCCAGGCAGAAGAGCAAATCCTGCCGATTTACGAGCGCTGGCGCTCCGAGGGACTGGTTGGCGGCGGCGCATAATCGCCATACAGTGGATCCGTTTCGACTGATTTAAAACTGTTGCGCTGTGGGGGTCGGGCAATATCCCGCCTCCCACAGTCATTTTTTCTAGAGTGGTTTTGAGGAAGCTTACTATGGCTGTTGTAGAGACCGTCGGTTTAGAAAAACACTTCGGGGATGTGCGTGCCGTTGACGGCATCAACATCTCCATCCGCGAAGGCGAATTCTTGGTGCTGCTGGGTCCGTCCGGATCGGGCAAGACCACACTCATGCGCATGATCGCCGGACTGGAAAAGCCCACGGGCGGTACCATTCGCATTGGGGATCGCATCGTGAACAACCTGCCCCCCCGCGAGCGCCGCATCGCAATGGTGTTCCAGAGCTATGCGCTTTACCCGCACATGACCGTATACAAAAACATCGCGTTCCCGCTGCGTGCTGCCAAGCTAGAGCGTAACGTGGTGGACGAGAAGGTGCACAAAGCAGCGCGCATGTTCGACATTGAGCGCCTGCTTGGTCGTAAACCGCGCCAGCTATCCGGTGGTGAGCGCCAGCGCGTCGCCATCGCACGCGCAGTCGTCCGGGAGCCGTCCGTGTTCCTGCTGGACGAGCCGCTGAGTAACCTGGACGCTAAGCTACGCGCACTTGCCCGTGACGAGCTAAAGCAGTTCCAGCGGCAGCTTGGCGTGACCACCATCTACGTGACGCATGACCAGGTCGAGGCGATGGGCATGGGTGACCGCGTTGCGGTGATGTCTCACGGGCAGATGCACCAGCTTGGCACGCCAGAGGAGCTTTACCGCTCCCCGGCAGACACATTCGTGGCAACGTTCCTGGGTTCCCCGCCCATGAACCTGATTGAACAGGACGACTGCACCATGGGCTTCCACCCAGAGCACTTCTTGCCGGAGGGCATCACGATGGATCACGAGATGGTGAACCCCTGGCAGTGCGAGTTTGAAGTCACCCGCGTGGAGTACCTAGGCAGCGAGCGCTATATGTACGGCTTTGTGAGTGGCGACAACCAACAGACGAAAATCGTGGCGATGCTACCGTCATTGATCAAGAAAGAGATCGAAGCGGGCAAAAAGTACCCGTTCCGTGTGAGCGAGACAGACCTTAACTACTTCGACAAACAAACCGGGCTGCGCATGGAGCGCAGGCAGGCACGTCCAGTGGTCGTTGGGGGCAGCGCATGAGCGCCGTTATCAAGCCACAACAAGACATCACCATCCCGGAATACACCGGGTGGCGCTCCTGGCTGGATAGCGAGCGTTTCCTGGCGTTCTTTATGCTGCTGCCCGCCGTAATCTACATCGTGGTACTGGTGGGCTTTCCGTTTGTCATGGCGATCTTGTACAGCTTCAGCGACATCACCGTCGGCAGCCCGCAAATCGACCGCCTCACGCTAGACACCTTCCGCGCTACCCTGTCGGATTCGGTTTTCCGTACCGCCCTGTGGAACACGCTGCTGTTTAGCATTCTGTCGCAAATTATCGTGATCTTCCTAGCGAACATCCTCGCACTCGCCCTCATGCAAGAGTTCCCCGGTCGCTGGTTGGTGCGCTTGGTGATCCTGCTGCCGTGGGCAACCCCAATTGCGATCTCCGCGCTGATGTGGTGGCTGATGCTGGACAATGTAAACAGCCCCATCGACTGGCTGTTCCGGGAGGTTGGGCTGCTCGGTCAGGATGGGCTGATTAGCAACGCTAGCAACATGTACTGGCGCGTGGAGTTTGCCCGCATGTCGGTGATTTTGATCTACGTCTGGCGTATTCTGCCCATGTCCACGGTCATCCTCATGGCGGGGCTAACATCTATCCCGAAAGATGTGAAGGACGCCGTTGCTATCGACGGCGTGGGCTTCTGGACGGAGTTCTTCCAGGTGACGGTGCCGCTGCTGCGCCCGGTGCTGCTGGTGGCGTTTTTGTTCGGCATCATCTTCACCTTCTCAGATATGACTGTGATCTACGTGGTCACGCAGGGCGGTCCTACCAACGTAACGCAGGTGCTGCCAAGCTGGGCATACTACCAGGGCATTGAGGGCGGCAGCCTCGCTGAGGGTGCTGCAACTGCTATCTTTATGCTGCCTGTCTTGTTCGGTGTGGCGCTTATTTTGCTGCGGGTTGCCCGCCGCTCGGAGGTGAACTAATGACTGCACGTGAAGCAGGGCGCACGAGCGTCCGCACAATCGTAATTATGTTCTTCGTCATCTTCAGCGCATTCCCGTTCTACTGGATGCTCATCACCTCGTTTAAGACGGATGGTGACCTGTACAACCCACGCAACAACCCGTTCGTGTTCAATGAGGTGGCACCGCTTGGTGCTGCGGCACAGGGCACAGACGGCGATGAAGACGCGGAGACAGGTTTTAGCCTGCTGCCCGCCGCTGCGACCTTTGATAACTTTGTGTTCCTGTTCAACAACACGAACTACGGGCGCTTTGTGATCAATAGCGTGATTGTGGGCGTTGCCGTGGTACTCATCACGATTGTGCTAGCAGTGCCCGCTGCCTACAGCCTGGCGAGGCTCGCCGGGCGCGTGGGGGAACAACTCGGCATCATGATGTTTATGGTGTACCTGGTGCCGCCCACCCTGTTGTTCATTCCGCTCTCGCGCATTATCACACTGCTAGGGCTGCGGGATTCAGTTTGGGCGCTCATTGCGGTGTATCCGACGTTCACGGTGCCGTTTTGCACCTGGCTGCTAATGGGCTTCATGAAGTCTATCCCCAGGGACATCGAAGAACAGGCAATGGTGGACGGCTACAGCCGCTTTGGTGCCATTTTGCGTGTGGTGTTCCCGCTCGCGCTGCCGGGTATCCTCACAATCATCGTGTTCACGTTTACGCTCACCATCCACGAGTTCATCTATGCGCTGGCGTTTATCTCCTCGTCCTCGCAGAAGGTCATCAGCACTGGGGTGACTAGCGAACTCATCCGCGGTGACGTCTTCTTCTGGCAGGAGATTATGGCGGGCGGCATCATCGTTGCCATACCGCTGGCGATCCTCTACAACATCTTCCTCAACCAGTTCGTTGCCGGGTTCACCATGGGCGCGGTCAAAGGCTAGGGCAGGGTTATGCCGCTCGTACCGGGCGGCATGTCTTCCTCGCACCGTGGCAAGGGGAGAGACGATGCGGCTCGTGTGGGTAGGGTTGGCGCTGCTGACTACCAGATGCGGGTTGAAAAAGTGTTTGAGATCTAGCCGATCCCCCCAATATTTGGAACCTGACGCGCTCCACGCACGACTCATACAATAGATGAATAGTATGAGTCAGAAAAGGTTCCTGAAGATGGTCGCCCGTCATCACCCCTCACCAAAACCGCACACACCACCATCACGATCACGTACCGTACAGCAAACATACAAAAAAGCACGATCACGCTATCTACCGTATAGCATGGCGGTTGCTGGTGCTCTGGCAGTCGGCATGGCACTGGTGTTGATGTTGGGCGGTGTGCTGGGCTACATGTACATGTCCCAGGAGCGCATCCCCGACGGCGTCACGGTGGCAGGCGTGCCCGTGTTTAACATGGAACCCGACGAAGCAGAAAACCGGGTGCGCATCGCGTTGGGATTACAGACGGTGACCCTAACGGACGGGGCACGACAGTTCGAGGTACGCTACGACCAACTTGGTATCAATATGGACTACGCCACCATGTTCCAACAGATGCGTACCGCCCAACGCGATCAACAAATCCCCGCGTCTTATATTGTAGACCTGGGCACGGCACAACAAGGTTTAGTCGACCTGGGTGACACGGTCAACATCGCGCCGCAGCCCGGCATACCGGGGCGAGCAATGGAAATCCCAGTCATGTTGGATCGGTTGCGGGTAGATGCCTTTGCGGAGCTTAACGACGGCGTATTCGAGCTGAATATGATTGACGTGGAGCCGTTGCGCGTTACGGCGGCAAACTACACGGGTGAACCGATTACCCACACAGTCGAGGCGGGGCAGGAACTTGCCCTCATCGCCCGTGAATACGGCGTCGATATGCAGGACATTCTTGACCTCAACAACATTACCGACCCAGACCTGCTCTACGTCGGGCAAGCGCTAAAAGTCCCGGCACCGGGCGTGTACGAGCCGGCTGCCCAGGATGCGCCCCCGGCACCGCTGCAAAGTGGCAAGTCCATTGTTGTGTCCACAGATGCCCAGCGCATTTACGCCTATGAAAATGGGCAGCTTGTGCGCTCACACCTCACGTCCACCGGACGCACAGAAACGCCTACCGTCAAGGGGGACTACAACATCTACGTCAAGTACGAGAAGACCAACATGAGCGGACCCGATTACTTTCTGCCGGATGTGCCTTACACCATGTACTTCTACCAGGGCTACGGTATTCATGGCACATACTGGCACAACAGCTTTGGGCGACCGATGAGCCACGGCTGCGTGAACCTGCCAATAGACGAAGCGCAGTGGTTCTTCAACTGGGCGGAAAACGGCACGCTCGTTCGCGTCATCTAGTCCAGCGTGTGGCATGGGTTAGTGAGCGTGCCCAGCCCGTCAATTTGCACCGTAACTTCGTCGCCGCCGTTAAGGAACACAGGCGGTGTACGCCCGGCACCGACGCCGGGCGGCGTGCCCGTTAGCAGTAGGTCGCCCGGTTCTAGCGTGAACATGCGCGAGCAGTAGCTAATGAGGTACGGAATGGAGAACACCATGTCCGCTGTGCTGCCCTGCTGCATGATTGTGCCGTTTACGGTGGTTTTGACGTTCAGCGCCTGCGGATCATCAACATCGGCGCGGGTGGTAATGCTCGGACCCAACGGGCAAAATGTATCCAGGCTTTTACCGCGTGTCCACTGCTTATCGATGCGCTTTTGCAGGTCACGTGCGGTAACGTCATTGGCGACAGTGTAGCCAAACACATAGTTCAGCGCATCTGCTTCGCTCACATCTTTTGCCTGCCGCCCGATCACAACCCCAAGCTCGCCTTCCCAGTCCACCTCTTGCGTGATGGAACGTCGCCACTGCACCCTTGCCCCGGTGCCGATGACTGCACTTGGCAGCTTGGCGAAGATGAGCGGGTGATCTGGCACGTCAGACTTCATCTCGGAGGCGTGTTCGCTGTAGTTTTTCCCCACTGCCACAATCATGCGCGGGTGCAACGGAGCGTGCAAGCGCACGCTTTCCAGCGGGATGGATTCATCGGCGCAAACGTAATCGTCTTCATGGCGCACGATGTCTATAGCGCGGACGTGTGCTGGGAAGGGGTGTATGCCGCCCTCACTGAGCACACCAGCACGCCGCCTCGGTTGACTTTCCGTAGAAAATGTTACCAGCTTAATAAGACACCTCTGCATCGTAACACTGTGTTTTATTGTTTGCCCTGAATATAGTGTCATTGTGCCGGAATTGCAAAATTGAGTCACATCTAGGGTGTATCCGGGACTGTACACCTAGTAAGAGTGGGTGCGTTCAATACCGTCCAGTCCGAGCTGCTCCTGTGCAGAAAAACAGCGTCACACATTTCTGCATTGTGGCAGCGTCTGTGGTATAGTCCCCCGCCGGACGAGGCAGCAACGGGTGGTTCGACCACATAAATATTATGGACAGTTTGCTCTTGTTTTTGGCGGGGCGTGGGATTGCATTCGGTTTTTCAGCCGCATCGGTTCCGGGTCCGCTCCAGGGTTTCCTCATTAACACATCACTGCGCTACGGTTGGCGGCGCACGCTCTTTATTGTCGTTTCGCCGCTCATCGTGGATATTCCCATCATCTTGGCGGTGTTGCTCGCGCTGGAGACGGTAGCGGCGGTTGTGCCCAACATCGTTGATGTGATTCGTATTATCGGTGGTTTGTTTGTGTTTTACCTGGCGTGGGGTGCCCTGCAAGACCTGCGCCAGAAAAGCACATTCGCTGCCGCAGCGGCAGACGCACCCCGCGCCGAACAAACTCGTGCTGGCACGTTTTCCAGGGCGCTTGTGCTCAACGCGGTCAGCCCCGGTCCTTACATCTTCTGGACGACAATCAACGGTCCGTTGCTCAAGCAGGGGCTAGATGAATCGCTGCTGCACGGCGTGGTGTTCATGCTTGCCTTCTATGGTACGTTCCTGAGTGGGCTAATTGCCCTTGCAATCCTGATTGACTGGCTGGGTACCCTGGACGAACGCTTGGGAACGGGTATTCTGGTCGCTTCCGTGATTGTTTTGGTGTTAATGGGCGCGTGGCTACTATATGATGGCATCTCTGCTTTTGTGCAAATTTAAACATAGTTTGTTTTGGGGCTTCTGGTAACATACTTGCCGGGGATGTTCTCAATTCAATCATCCGTCTCCTATCCATAAACTAGCACAGGTTGTTCACGAATGGTCGGCTTAATGCCGTTGGTTTTCCAGGGGTTCGGCTACGGTTTCCTCGCAGGGATTACAATCGGTCCGTTTTTAGGTTATGTCATCAACGTTGTGCTCACGCGGGGGTGGCGCCAGTCTTTACCACTTATTACCATCCCACTCGTTGTAGACACACCCATCATCATTATCTTTCTCAACGTGCTTAACGAACTCCCAGAGTACGCGCTGGACGTTATGAGCATTGCAGGGGGTAGTTTTGTGCTGTGGCTGGGGTGGAACACATGGCGCGATAACAAACGCGCCAAGGACTATGGCACGAACCCAGAGAAGACTGATCCGGGTGTGCATCCGGGTGGCGTGTCTCTGTGGGGGATTTACGTGCGTGGGTTGTTGGTCAACGTCCTGAACCCTGCCCCATACCTATTCTGGTCTACCGTTAGCGGACCCATTCTGCTGGATGGCATCCGTGTGGGGGGCATGGGCTACGCCTTTGGCTTTCTCGTCGCCTACTACAGCGTTTTCCTCACGCTCATTTTCATTCTTATGCTGGTGATTGAGCGCATTGGCGAACTGAACGAGCGCATGAACCGTTACCTGCTGCCCATCACCATTGTGCTGATGATTGTGCTGGGGATCGGGTTGGTAGGCGCAGGCTTTGTGGACTTGCTAGATCACTTCGTGTTGTCCGGCACCGTATCCTAAGCCATGTAACAAAAAAGCGCGGTGTTGCCGCGCTCTCTCCTAAGTTTGCTACTGCGCCAGCAATAACCGTTCGTTGCTAGCCGATCTTCTGCTTGCTCTCGTCGCTAGATGGCATGGTGACAACTTCAAACGCTTCCATAAACAGCATCCGCGTCACATATGGGTTTTCTAGCACCGGCATCGTGATTTCACGCTCGCCACGGCGCAGCTTAAAGCGGTAAACCGACACAAGGCGTACACCTGCGTGCCAGTGCTCTTCTTTGATAACGGTGTCGCCCACTTCCCATCCACGCATAATCGCAGTCAGCAGGCTGTCACCACCCGCAAACTCCTCAGAGCGTGGAGACCAGTGACGGTTGATGTTAGGGTATTGGACGTGGAAGTTCTTTGGGTTGGGTTGCAAAAACACTATACTCACCTCAGAAAATAGTTTACTTTAAACTTTGCACAAGTTTTCACAATGACCTTTAGTATACAGGGTAATGATTTAAATTTTGTTAAAACGACCATGCCATTTGTTTGCATTTGCTAAAAGCATCTTCTGCTGTGCGGGATGTAGCTGGTAAATCTTGCCAAAGCATCCCCCGCTGCCGGGTACGTTTTTGCACAAAAACAGCGGGGAAATTACAGGACGAGGTGACCCTGTGTTAAGCCGTCGGACTCGTTCAGCGCCCATAAATTTAATAAAACCTTAAAGCGCAACGGTTAAACCGCTGTCGCTCCACCACGGGCAGATGTGCTGTCGTAGTCGTACGTTGCAAAGCGGTGTTGCTGGCGGTATTCCACCACTTCAAACGGGTTCAGCGCGATCAAACGCATGACCGACGGATTATCGACCACGGGCATGGTCATATACTCGCCACGGCGCTTCAGTTCGAAGTAATACAGGTAGGTGTGCCTGCCGCCACCAAAGTGGTAAGCACGCCGGATGACCGCTGTGTTCACAACCCAACCGCGCAGGATTGCACTCAACAGGTGGCTGGTGGAGGCAAATACTTCGGATGTGGGATCCCAATGGTGGAAGTCTTTGTCTGGTTGCAAACTGCGGATTCCAACAACGTCTGGTTCAAAAAACATAACAATAGCCCCTAAAAGTAATTTGTCGTATTGGGTTTGCCCCATGAAGATAGTAAACCACAATTCTTTGTGACTTTGCAATAGGACAACCTGCCCTTTTCCACATGACATATGTCGGTATTGTTGAATAAACCACAAAACCGTGGTTGTTAAACGCACATTCCGCACTTAACAAATTGCTTTCTGCTAGTTTAATTTGGGCCGTAA
>CAYVGI010000036.1:0-36029 GCA_964451095.1 uncultured Anaerolineaceae bacterium | reverse complement strand
GCAATTGCACTGGCGCTGGCGGGGGTACCAGCGGTTTATGTTCACAGCTTGCTCGGCTCCCGCAACGACCTGGACGGGATGCTTGCCAGCGGGCACAGCCGTCGCATCAATCGGGCGCAGCTTAATGTGCCCGATGTCGAGAGTGCATTAGCGGATGAGCACAGCTTGCGCTCGCACATTTTTACGCCATATCTGCGCATGATTCGGGTGCGCCGGGCGCAGCCTGCGTTCCACCCGAAAGCTGCACAAGAAGCACTGGACGTGGGCAACTCAGCCGTGTTGGGAATGCACCGCACAGCGGATGAACAGCGGATTGTCGCGCTGCATAACGTGACAAATCAGTCGCAATCCGTCAGCGGCGTCAGCGGCACGGGGGTGGACTGCCTGACGGGTGAATATGTTGATTTAAATGAGTTGATGCTAGCGCCGTATCAGGTGCGGTGGGTGGTGCTGGGGTAAGGGCGCAGCAATTCCCCGCTGCGCCCCGAATTGATCTGTTATGCTTATTTAACGTCGTGCCACGCGGTGTGCACTTCAGTCTCGCCGGACTTGATCGCACGTAACAGCGCGTCCTGGTCTACCGGGATGCTGAAGATGCGTACACCCGTTGCATGATAAATGGCGTTGCAGATCGCAGGTGTTGTGTTGATGGACGGGATTTCGCCGACACCCTTCGCGCCATACGGACCCGTCTCTGCGCGATGCTCTACGAGGTGAGAGATGATTTCCGGTGTGTGCTTGATGCTGGGCATCTTGTAGCGTGCCAGCAGGTGCGTCCACGGCACACCATCCTCGTTGATGTACGATTCGGTCAGGCAGTTGCCCATCGCCATGACGATGCCGCCCTCAATCTGCCCTTGCAGCATGAGTGGGTTAATCGCACGACCGATGTCTGTGCCGCTGACGACCTTCACGACTTTTACTTCGCCCGTTTCCATGTCCACTTGCACCAGCGCTGCCTGCGTCGCATAGCTGAACGCGAAGTGCATGTCGCCGCCTTCGCCCAGCGGTTTCGTTGCAGGTGCCCAGTATTCGTGTCGTGCTTTGGGCTGCAAGCCGCTTTGCTTCATGAATTTGACGACATCGCCCATCGGCACGCTGTGCCCGTTGCGGCGCATCAGTCCCTCTTCGTAGTAGATTTCCTCCGGCGGCGCGTCCAGGATCTCCGCAGCGGTCTTCGTGAGTGCCTCACGCAGTGTGGATGCCGCCAGCCGTGTGGCGTTGCCCGTCATAAACGTCTGGCGGGACGCGGTGGTCGGTCCGCCGTTGGGGGTGAGGTCGGTGTCGCACAGCAGCACTTTCACATTGCTGTAGGGCATTCCCATTTCCTCTGCGGCGCACTGTGCCACCACATGGGCAATACCCTGCCCCATGTCTGCCGCAGCGGTGCGAACCTCAATGGTGCCGTCGTCAAACGCCTCAACTTCCACTTCGGATACATCCGGTGCGCCGCCACCGAGACCGGTGTTCTTGTAAGCACAGGCAACACCCCAGGCGTATGCCTTGTTGCCGTCACGCCAGCCCCACTTGAAACCCGAACCGTTGTGATGCCCGTTCATGTCGGTTTGCACCTTGCCGATGGTTTCCAGCAGACCGACTGACTCACGCAAGACCTGCCCGGTGCCTGTGGTGACGCCGACCTTCTGCGCATTCATGCGGCGGAAAGCCATTGGGTCGATGCCGAGTTCGTGCGCGACCATGTCCATGTTCTGCTCTACGGCAAAGGCGGACTGTGTTACCCCAAAGCCGCGGAACGCACCTGACGGCGGGTTGTTCGTGTACATGGCGTAGCAGTCGATCTTGGCGTTGGGCACGTCGTACGGACCCGTGGCGTGTGTGGTGGCGCGGGTCATCACCTTGTCGCCCAGGGAGGCGTATGCGCCGGTGTCGCCGTAGAGTGTTGCGTGCACAGCGATGAGTTTGCCGTCCTTGGTCGCACCCGTTTTGATGTGAATGGTGGTGGCGTGGCGCTTGGGGTGGAAGATGAGCGATTCCTGGCGGGAGTACAGCATCTTGACGGGTTGCTCTGTGGCGGTTGCCAGCATGGCAACGTGAATTTGCCCGGCGATGTCTTCCTTGCCGCCAAAGCCGCCCCCGATGAGCGTGCCAATAACGCGCACCTGCTCCTCTTGCAGGTTCATTGCTCGCGCAATCTGGTTGCGATCCTGATACGGAATCTGCGAGCCGACGTAGACCGTCAGCTTGTGGTGATCGTCATCAAACCCAGCGGGCACACCAATCGCACACTCTGGCTCCAGGAAGGCGTGCTCGGTTGTGGGCGTATGATAGGTGTGCTCTACGATCACATCTGCCTGTTCAAAGCCCGCGTCAATATCACCGTGGCGCACCTTAATGTGCTTGAGCAGGTTGCCAGTGGGGTGCTTCGGGTGCAGGTTCGGTGCTTCCGGCGTATGCGCGTACTCCGGTGTGGCAACGACTGGTAGCGGCTCGTATTCGACATCAATGAGCTTGAGCGCTTGCTCCGCGATTTCTGGTGTCTCTGCCGCGACGATGGCGACCGCGTCACCCACGTAGCGCACAACCTCGTCACACAGCACGGGCCAGTCCAGGTAAATCAGCCCGTGGATGTTGTTGCCAGGTACATCCTCGTGGGTGAGCACGGCACGGACGCCCGCAAGCGACTTCGCCTGTTGTGTGTTGATGCCGAGGATTTTTGCGTGCGGGTATGGGGAACGCAGCGTGCGAGCGTACAGCATGTTGGGGAATTTGTAGTCGTCGGTGTACTTTGCGTCCCCTGTGACCTTTTCGCGCACGTCGATGGGTGGCACGCTGCGGCTAACGACGTTCATCGGCTCGGAAACTACCGGATCGAGCACGGGCAGTGGTGCTTCGCCGCGTTGTTCTGCTGCTGCGGACTTAATCGCCTGGATCACGCTCGTGTAGCCGGTGCAGCGGCAGTAGGTGTCCTTCAGCGCGACTTTGATTTCGTGGTCGTCTGGGGTGGGGTTCTCATCTACGAGGGCGGCAGCGGTCATGATGAGACCGGGCGTGCAAAAGCCACACTGTACTGCCCCGTGCCGGATGAAGTTCTCCTGCATGGGGTGTAGTTCGTCACCGTGAGCTAGACCCTCAATGGTAGTGACGTTGCGCCCCTGTGCCTTCCAGACCGGGTAAACGCAAGAGTCTACCGGGGTGCCGTCTACCCATACGGTGCAAATGCCGCACTCCGCCTCCTCACACCCGATCTTGGTTCCGGTCAGCCCCAAGTCCAGGCGCAAGAACTGCGAGAGCGTGCGCGAATCTTCAATGTCGAGCGTGTGCTCGGTTCCGTTTACGCTAATGTTGATTTCTGTCACAATAAGTCTCCTTAAACTCCTACACCTTCGGGAACTGCTTCACCTGTGCGGGCACGCTGTGCTGCCAGCGGAATGGTACGGCGCAGCAAAACTTCAATCATTTCCTGGCGATATGCGGATGTGGCGCGGTATTTGCTGGTGCGGGGCTTGAGCGTGTCGTGTGCTGCCTGCACTGCCATATCCAGCGTTTCGTCCGATGCTGCTTGCCCCTTAAGCGCTGCCTCGACCTCGACGGCGCGGCGTGGGGTGGGCGCTACGGGTGCTAAACATACCCGCGCATCCTGGATGACCTCACCGCTCTCGTCGAGTTGTACCCACACGCTGCACCCCAGCACAGGCAGCGCAACGCCCTGTGGACGCATAATACGCTTAAATGCCGTGCCCTGGTTTGTCTGCGTCAACTGGAAGCGGAAGCGAATGAGAATGTCACGGGTGCTGTCCAGCAGGGATTTGCCCGGTCCCAGGAACATCTCCTGGATGGGTACCCACTGCCGTTTGCCATCCTTGACGATTTCTGCGTTAGCATCCAGCGCAACTAGTGATGTCGTGCCATCCCCAGCAGGCAGGGCATGAGCAACGTTGCCACCGAGTGTTGCCACATTGCGCACCTGCGGTCCACCAACGACGCCACAGCTTTCTACAAGGCAGGTAGCACGCTCTGCGAGTGCAAGTGACTTCACGATTTTGGCGTGGGTGACGCCTGCGCCGATGTATGTGTAGCGCTCATCGGCGGTGATGTCGCACAGGTCACGGATGGCAGTGATATCCACCAGCGCCTCTTGCGGTTCTGCGCCTTCTGCCCTCAGGTCGATCAGTAGGTCTGTGCCGCCAGCGATGACACGCGCTTTGCCCGCATAATGCGCGAGGGTCTCGACTGCTTCGGCAACGGTCTTGGGTGAATAATAACGATTCCACAGTTTCATGATGATTCGGCTAAAACCTCTTATCTCTGTTTACGATAAGCAGGCGCTTTTCGTTGGGGATTCAGTCGCCCAACGCCACCGCAACGGCGATGACCTGCCGAACAGCAACTATCTTATTAAAAACGTGCGGCGTTGTCTAACGGGAAACTAACGCGCCGCGTCTGCTTCTATGCGCGTGCCCGTCATCATCAAGCCAATCTGCTCAACGGTCGTGCTGGCGTTATCCACGATGCCAACCACCTCTCCCTCGTACATGACCATGATCCGGTCGGAGAGGGCGCGGATTTCATCAAGGTCTTCCGAGATGAGCAGAATCGCCGTGCCCTTCTCTCGTTCTTCCAGCAAGCGCTCGTGGATGTACTCAGTTGCGCCAATGTCCACGCCGCGTGTGGGCTGGGCGGCAATGAGCACCCTGGGGTTTTGCGACAGCTCACGCGCAAGCACTAGCTTTTGGATGTTGCCCCCGCTCAGGCTTTTTATGGGGGTGGTGTGGCTGGGCGTTTTGATCTCGTACTCTTTGATTGCCTGCATGGTGGCATTCGCAATCTTGCGAAAGTCCATGAACACGCTGCCGATGGTGTATTGGGCGTGACCGTGGTCGTGTAGGACCAGGTTTTCTGCGACGGTGAACTCTTTCACCACACCGTCAATCATACGCTCTTCTGGGATGTAGGCGACACCTTTGTGCTTGATGTGAATCGGATTCGCCCCGGTGATGTCAACATCCTCAACAGCAATTGTGCCCCCAACAGTAGCACGCAGCCCGGCAATCACCTGCGCCAACTCGTGCTGCCCGTTGCCACTCACGCCGGCGACGCCAAGTATCTCGCCGGAGTGCACGGTGAAAGACACATCGCGCAGCCCCATGTCGCCACGGTCACTCATGGCGGAGACTGCCTGCAAACACAACCGTTCCGCACCAATTTTTGCCTCCGTTCGCTCGTAGTCCAGCAGTACCGGACGCCCCACCATCATTTCCGCGAGCTTGGGTTTGGTCGCTTCCTCCACGGGAATGGTGTTAACCTTACGACCGTCTCGCAGCACGGTAATGCGGTTGCTGATAGCGAGCACTTCGTGCAGCTTGTGCGAGATAAAGATGAGCCCACGCCCGTCTGCGGCAAGCTGGCGCAAAATGCCGAACAGTCCGTCAACCTCCTGCGGGGTGAGCACTGCCGTCGGTTCATCCAGGATGAGCAGTTCCGCGCCGCGATACAGTGCCCGCAAAATCTCCACACGCTGCTGCTCGCCCACAGCAAGCTGCCAAACGGGTGCTTTCGGGTCAACCTTCAGGTTGTACGTTTTCGAGAGGGATGTGAGTTCGTCGCTGATGCGGTCAATATCTGTGAGCACGCCACGCGATGACTTCATGCCCAATGCGACGTTCTCTGCAACCGTAAGCGACGGCACGAGCATAAAGTGCTGGTGAATCATGCCGATGCCCTGGGCAATCGCGTCTTGCGGGGAGCGAATTGTCACGGGTTTGTCATTTAGTAGGATGCGCCCGCCGTCTGGCTGGTACAGCCCGTACAGCATCTTCATCAGTGTGGATTTACCCGCGCCGTTTTCGCCCAGCAGGGCATGAACCTCACCTGCCTGCACGTCAAAGTTGATGTGGTCTGCGGCAAGCACGCCGGGGAAGCGCTTGACAATCCCCTGCATCTTAAGGCTGTTGATTTTCGAGGCAGTTGCTGCGGACATGATACTTCCTTGCTTCTATGCAGCGCGTGGGCGAGGCAAATGGCACCCCGCCCGCGCTGACGTTCAAAAACTGCTCGGTCAGGTTAGGAAGCTTCTTCTGTTGCTTCCATCTCCATCTCTTCGGTCGCTTCCATGTCCATCATGTCTTCTTCCATTGGCAGCGTCATGATCTCGCCGTCGATGATGCCCTGCTCGGTCTCCATTGCCAGTTCGATGAGTTCCTCTGGGAGCAGTTCTTCATCGTACTCCATTTCGAGACCACCGTTTTCCAGCGTGAGCACAAACGACTCACCACCGGGTGTGCCTTCTTCGATGCTCGCCATGATGCTCTCCAGCACGATGTCCCAGCGATAGAGCTGGAAGGCAACGCCAGTGCCCTCGCTCAGTTCCAGCTGGCTGGATTGCGTGCCGAACCACAGCAGATCGTTGTCCTTCACGATCTGGATCGGTCCGGGCACCATCTGCGCACTCCCGGTGAGGATGTCTGCATCATTGGCAACGAGCGTTTCTGCTGCTTCCGTTGCCAGCGGCACATCACTGAAGGAGTTGATGTAGGTCACATTGACGGCAATGTCGGGGTTCGTCTGCTGTGCACCGAACACGAAGCCATCCACGTACAGCTTAGCGTCACCGACCTCTACCGGACCGACAACACCGACCACATTGCTTTCCGTCAGGCTGGCGGCAAGCACACCGTTCACGTAGCCACCCTGGTCAGATGCGGCAGTGTAGGCATACACGTTATCCAGCCCGAAGGTGTCTGTGTCTGTGCCCCAGGCAAATGTTGTATCCGGGAACTCCGCTGCAAGTTCTTCCGTCACGGAACCAAACTGAGAACCGTGCGCGATAATCAGGTCATAGTCACCGCTTGCTGCCCACTCGCGCAGCGCAACCGCAGCGTCATCCACGATGAATGTGCCGTCCTGGAAGTCGAACTCGAATGCATCGCCCATTTCCTCGTCAAAGTTTGTGAGCGCATCGAACATGCTCTGGCTAAATGCGAGGTCATTGGTTGCGCTGGGCGCAACCGCTGCGACGCGGAACACATCGTCCTGCGCGGCGACGGGCGCCAGGCTCAGCGCTAGCACGGCAATAACGAGACTTGCAACGACAAAGATGTGGTTTTTATGCTTTCGCATCGGAAAATTTCCTCCCTATGGTGTGAGATGAATGAAATGCCGTAGGGGCAACTTGCCCCCACGCAGTGAACAAATGTTAACCACCGCGCTCAAAAGGTTTTGTGAGGGCAGTGGGTTGTTCCCGCCGTTTGGATGCAAACACAAGCGCGATGATCGTAATGACGTACGGCGCCATCACCGCAAACTCCGACGGGATGCGTTGGAATACAGCAAACTGGTTTTCTAGTACTTGCACTTGCAACTGTAGCGCGTTCACAAAGCTGAACAGCAGCGCACCTGCCAGCACGCCATACGGACGCCAGCCACCAAAGTAGACGAGTGCGACCGCAATAAATCCGATGCCAGCGGTCAAGTTTTGCTGGAACACCTTCAGCAGTGCAATTGAAAGGGATGCGCCCGCCAGCCCGGCAAATGTGCCGCCAATGATGACGGTTGCATAGCGCACACGGGTCACGCTCACGCCCATGGCGTCTGCCGCCTGGGGGTTTTGCCCCACAGCGCGGATGTTCAGCCCAAATGTGGTGCGGTTGAGCACAAACGCGGCAATGGGTACGGTGATGAACGCGATGTACACCAGCAGATTGTGATTGAAGAATATCTCCCCTATGAACGGGATGTCCGACAGGACTGGGATTTGAATGCGGGGGAATCCATCGATGGACACGGGTGTGCCGATGAGCTGCTGGAACAGCAATTCACTGAAGCCCAGCCCAAACAGATATAACCCAATGCCGCTGATGCCCTGTTCTGCCTGCAACGTCACGCTGATGAACGCCATGATGAGTCCCATTAGGGCACCCACTGCCATACCAACGATGACCCCCAGCAGCAAATTTTCTGTGCGATAAACGGCATAAAACGAGAAGAAAGCGCCTATCAGCATCATGCCGTCCACGCCCAGGTTGAGCACTCCGCTGCGCTGCCCAAATGTCTCCCCGATGCCAGCAAAAATGTATGGGGTTGCTAGCCGGATCATGGATGCGAACACACTTGCGCTAAAGACCTGTGTCAGAATTTCCATTCGTTAAGCTCCGCCAGTGACTTGCGTACTTGATGCGGTGGGCTGCGGCTGGGGGTCTCGCTTTGGGGTGGGTGGGGTGCCCGCTCGACGTTTCGCACGGCGGCGCGTCCATAATTGGCTGCTGACGACAAACACGACGATTAGCCCGTTAATTGCCGTCACCAGGGAGGCAGGTACGCCGATGGCACGCTGCATTCCCTGTGCACCAATGAGCAACCCGCCAAAAAATATGGAGGCAGGAACCGCACCAATGGGGTTCAGCCCGCCGAACAACGCGGCGACGATCCCGTTAAACCCGGCGTTCCCGGTAAAGCCTGTAGGTGAGCCGTCTGTTTGCAGGCGATATTGCAATCCCAGCACCTGCACGACACCTGCCAGCCCTGCTAGCCCACCCGCGAGGAACATCGCCAGCACCATTTGCCGTTTTACGTTGATGCCTGCGTAGCGGGAAGCACGTTGGTTAAGCCCCACTGCGCGGATGCGGTAGCCAATCGGGGTGCGCCACAGCAAGATGTAGATCACGATTGCCAGCAGGATAGCGATAATGAAACCCCAGTGCAGGCGGGTGCGGTCGAACAATATGTTTTCCCCACCCAGCGGGATTGCCAGACGGGGTAGCTGCGCGGTCTCGGCAATGCGGGCGGTCTTCGGAATGTTGTTTACGCCTGCTTCTGCTGGGTCTAGCATGATGCCGTTGAGCAGAAAGTTCATCAACTGGACGGCAACCTGATTTAGCATAATCGTGCTGAGGATCTCATTGACGTCGAAGTATGCCTTGAGGAAACCTGCGATGCCCCCGAAGATGCCCCCGGCGAAAAAGCCTGCGACCAGCGCAGCCGGAATGACGACAAACGGTGATGCATGGCTCAATTGAAGGGTGATAGCGGTGCCAATCAGTGCGCCGGTAATCATCTGCCCCTCGCCGCCAATGTTGATGACGCCGCCCCGAAACGCAATTGTGATACCGATAGCGACAAACAGGATGGGTGTCGCCTTCACCAGTGTTTCTGCAAATTTATTTTCGGAACCAAACGCGCCGTCCCACATCGCTGCGAATGCCACAAGCGGGTTTTCGTTGAGGGCGAGGATCATGATCGCTGCTACGAGAAGCGCTAGTGCAAGCGCGATGAGGATTGGTACAGCATCAAGCGTGCGCTCGACGATACGCTTTTGAACACCCACGATTTTCCCCTTAAATGTTAACGCCTGTGGAGTATACATTAAGCGCAATAAACGCTGCCACTTGATAAGCCCCACAAGTTTAACGAAATATTTCCGTGCATTGTCTACAAAATGCCAGGTTGGGCACGTTGTGGCTAGGGAAATCCTTGTATGTTCTCTACGATTACCAGTACAATAAGGGTATCGTGAAGTTTTGAACTAAAGGCGCTTTAATGTCCAACTTGACGCTACGTCGTATTTTTGTGTGGTCTGTATCGCTCGTGCTGGGGTTTGTTATCACCTGGGCGATGTATGAGTTCATGTTCCCGGCACTCATTCCGCAGGAAGGTCCTAAGAACTTCTTCGAGGATTACGGCAACCTGTACAAGATCCTGACGATCGTACCGATTGCGCTGATCTTTGTTGCCTGGCTGGATTACTTTATGGATACGCGCATTCACCCGGACTAAACCGGGCTAAAGCCGCCATCCCCGGCGGCTTCCTGCTCTATTCCTTTCCTTATTCCTCCTTTTCTCCTTTCATTCTTCTCTCTCTTCGCGTTTTAGTAGTTCTCCAAAAGGTACCGCAACCCTGCGGCACTCATATCGCCTGAGATGCGCAGCCTGCCAACGAGCAAGCTGTTGCTCGTGGTGTGTACGCTGCCCAGTTCGGTCGTCACAGCGCGGCGGATGTCGGTTTCTGCCATCACTGCGAGTGTCGCGTCATCGTACCGCCCTACCGGGTAGGAGAAGGTGCGCGGTGTTTGCCCGATGTGGTACTCCACGCTTTGGATGCTGCCCAATATCTCATAAACCAGTGTGTCGCGGTCACGCCCGTCTAGCTCAATGTGATTTTTGCTATGCGGCTCAATGCTCATGCCTGCTGCTGCCATCTCGCGTGCCTGCTCCCAGGTGATGTAACGCGGGTGGTTCTCGTCCAGGCGGGCGGTGATGACAAAAAATGTTCCCGTCGCGCCAAACTCCCGCAGAATGGGGAACGCATCGGTGTAGTGGTCGGTATAACCGTCATCAAATGTGAGGATGACGGGTCTTTCTGGCAGGGGAGCGCCGTTGCGCAGTGCATTGTCCAGGTCGTGCAAGCCGATTGTCTGGTAGCCCTGCTCCTGCATGTATTGCAAATGGGCGCGGAAGTTACCGGGCGAGATAGTGAGGTTGCGGCGGTACTCGTCGGCGTCCGGCGGCAGTTCACTAACGTAGTGATACATCAGGATGGGCACACGGATGCGACGCAGCGTGCCATCGTGCAGCAGCGTGCTCTCTTGCGCCTGGGATGCTGTTGGAAACAACGCGCCGGTGATTAGCAACATAAATAGCGCGAACAGAAGTGGGTGGTGCCGCATATTGGTTTTGATCTCAACTCCCAACTATCCGTCTAATCTTAGATGCTTGTTGGAACCGCCGTCAATTGCTCCTATCTGGCTGGACTGATAGATTTTGAAAGCGTTGCCCTGCTAGCCTGTGTTCATGGACAACAAACACACATCTCGTATCCCTGGTTTCTACAAGCGCCCGCTAACGGAGCGGGCAGCACTGGTTGCGCAGTGGGCGCAGCTCACGTCACAAGAACAGTCTGTGCTTGTGGGCGCTAGCGGGCTTGGCGTTGCCCAGGCAGACAACATGATTGAGAACGTCGTTGGGACGTATGCGCTGCCGCTGGCAGTGGCAACCAATTTTCTCGTCAACGAGAAAGAGTACCTCGTCCCGATGGTGGTTGAGGAGCCGTCCGTCGTCGCGGCGGTTAGCGGTGCGGCGAAGCTGTTCCGTGAAGGAGGTGGGTTTATCACCAGCAGTGACGAACCCGTGATGATCGGGCAAATTCAAGTGCTCGATTTCCCCGACTTGTATGCCGCAGCGGGGAGAGTCCGTCAGTACAAGGCGGAACTGCTGCAAGAGGCGGATAAGGTCGGTGGCAGCATCGTCAAGCGTGGCGGCGGTGCACGCGATATTCAGGTGCGCCCGATGCCAGGAACCAGCGTCGGGGACATGTTGGTTGTTCATGTGCTGTTCGACGCCCGTGATGCCATGGGCGCTAATGCAGTCAACACTGTGGTTGAGCACCTAGCACCGTTCATTGAAAAGCTCACAGGCGGGCGCGTGAACCTACGCATCCTCAGCAACCTGGCGGACGAGCGCAAAGCACGCGCAGAAAGCGTTATCGCCCCAGAGCACATGGCAACGCCCGAACTGAACGGTACGCAGGTCGTGCAGTCGATTGTGGAGGCGGGTGTGTTCGCGGAGGTTGACCCGTACCGGGCAGCAACCCACAACAAGGGCATTATGAACGGCATAGACCCGGTTGTGATCGCCACCGGAAACGATTGGCGGGCAGTTGAGGCTGGCGTCCATGCGTATGCCGCCCGGAATGGTCAGTACACGAGCCTGACGCGATGGTGGCAAGATGACGATGGCAACCTGCGTGGCGCAATCGAAGTGCCGTTAGCGCTGGGCATCGTCGGCGGCGCGACTCGTGTGCATCCGACCGCGCAAGTTGCCTTACGCATCCTAGGCGTGGAATCGGCACGGGAGCTGGCGGAGGTGGTGGCGGCAGTCGGGTTGGCACAAAACTTCGCTGCCATACGTGCGCTGGCAACCCACGGCATCCAGAAGGGGCACATGCGCCTGCACGCCAAACAGCTTGCGGTTGCTGCCGGGGCAACAGGTGCACAGGTTGACCGGGTGGTGCAGCAGATGATTGATGAGAGCAATATTCGCCTAGAACGGGCAAAGCAGCTTGTTCAGGCGCTTGGAGGCTGAGGCTAATGAAAGCAACGATGAACAATATACACAACGGCAATGGACATCTCATGCGTTCGGATCGGCAGGTGGGCATCGTGGGCTACGGCGCGTACATTCCGCGCTACCGCCTGCCCGGTGTTGAGATTGCACGCGTGTGGACGGATGGGTTGGGGGGTAGCCCCATCAAGGAGAAGGCGGTTGCCGGGCTGGATGAAGACGTCATTACCATGTCTGTTGAGGCAGCACGCAACGCAGTTGCCCGGGCACAAATTGACGCTAGACAGATCCGTGCTGTGTGGGTGGGCAGCGAGAGCCATCCCTACGCAGTGAAGCCATCCAGCACGATTGTCGCGGAGAGTATTGGCACGTCGCCCAGCATCCAGGCGGCAGACTGGGAGTTCGCGTGCAAGGCAGGCACGGAAGCTGTGCAGGCGTCGATTGGTATTGTGGGCAGTGGTATGGGTACCTACACGCTCAGCATTGGCATGGACACGGCACAGGGGCGCCCCGGCGACGCCCTGGAATATACGGCAGCGTCCGGTGGTGCTGCGTTCATCATCGGACCGGCGGAGGACGCGCTGGCAGTTTACCAGGGGAGTTACAGCTATGTGACGGATACGCCAGACTTTTGGCGTCGTGCCGATGTGCCCTACCCCAGCCACGGCGACCGCTTCACGGGCGAGCCTGCTTACTTTAGCCACACACTGGCGGCGGGGCAGGCAATCATGGAGATGATGGGCACGCAGGCATCCGACTACACCTACGGCGTGTTCCATCAACCGAATGTGAAATTCCCGTCGCGTGCTGCGAAAACGCTTGGCTTCAAGCGTGAGCAAATCGAAACCGGGCTGCTTGCCGGGGAAATTGGCAATGTGTATTCCGGTTCGTCCATGATCGGGCTAACTGCCGTGTTAGACATCGCGCAGCCCGGTGATCGCATCCTGATGTTGAGCTATGGCAGTGGTGCCGGGTCGGATGCGTTTGACCTCGTCGTCACAGAAAAGATCGTGGAGCGCCGTAAATTGGCAGCAACGACCCGTGATTACATCAACCGCCGCACGGAAATTGATTACGCGACGTATGCACGCTACCGTGGCAAGCTGAAGATGTAGCTGCCCGTTGTGACCTGCCATGACCTATCATGAGAACACTCCCGAGTGTCGCGGTAGGTCTCAAAGCGCTGCTGATAGTTTTTGAGAGCCAATAGCTTGTACTATCACAATCAGATTGTGCAAAACGTAACAAGCAAACACTAAACGTTGTAGTCAACTAGGAGAGTAATCATGCAGGTTTCACGTCACTGGCGAATGAACGCACAGCGGTACCGTTTGGAAGGTGTTCGCTATAGCGATGACACGATGAGCTTGCAGCACCGCCCGATGCCAGAACTGGCTGAGCAGCCTGAAGAATACCCGGCACAGGAGCAGCAGCACACAAACGACAGCATTCGTGAGTTGCAAAAGATCGCCTCATGACGGTAGGTGAGTTGCAAACCCAGCAGGTACAAGACCAAGTCAGGTTTGCTGGCACAGGCGAGATTTACAGCTACACGATATTGCAGAACCCCCCTGCGGGCTACGAGTGGCAGTCACCCTATGTGCTGGCACTTGTAAAGCTAGATGAGGGACCGATCATCACTGCGCAGCTCACCGACCTGGACAGTGAGCCGAAGATTGGCGATCGTGTGGAGATGGTGACGCGCAAACTGACGACGGAAGGCAGCGAAGGCATGATCGTGTACGGATACAAGTTCCGTAAGGTCATGCAGGCAAGTGAGTAGCCGTCAGCGAAACCAGCAAAAAGCTCCTGGAACCGCTAAGACGAAAAGAAGACCATCACGCGGATGGTCTTCTTTTCATTTGCCGTGGTGCAGCTAGCGAGTTACGTGCGTGCGGCGAGCTGCTCTTGCTTGTAGTCGTAGGTGAGGGAGACTTCGGTGTCAGGGTCGAACAGGTGGATGTTGTCGATGTTGATCACGGTTGTGATGCGTGCGCCAACCCGTGCGTGTGTACGCGGGTCGAGGCGACCAATGAACGTCTTGCCCTGTTCCTCGAAGTAGACGATCATCTCGTTACCCATCTGCTCGATCACGTCAACATTTGCTTCCAGGTCAACCGGGTTAATGTTCGCCGGCTGGAAGTCTTTGTCGTGGATGTCCTCTGGACGTACACCAAAGATCACAGACTTGCCAAGATGAGACTTGACCTGCTCCGCCATGCCTTGCGGTACTGGAATCTGGAAGATGCCGGTATCAACCGCGATGCCGGAGTCGGTTTGGACGAGTGTTGAGTCAAAGAAGTTCATGGACGGGCTGCCGATGAAGCCGCCTACGAAAACATTCGCTGGGTTGTGGTACAGGTCATATGGGGAAGCAAGCTGTTGCAGGTCACCTGCATTGAGCACAGCAATGCGCGTACCCATCGTCATAGCCTCTACCTGGTCGTGCGTCACATACACAAACGTGGTTTCTAGGCGTTGGTGCAGCTTGCTAATGAACGAACGCGCTTCAACACGCAGCTTCGCGTCCAGATTGGAAAGCGGCTCGTCCATCAAGAACACAGCGGGTTCACGCACGATGGCACGCCCTACTGCCACACGCTGGCGCTGACCACCCGATAGCTGGCGCGGACGACGCTCCAGCAGCGGTTCAATGCCCAGGCTCTTTGCTGCCTCGCGCACGCGCTCATCAATGATGTTCTTGGGTGTCTTGCGCAGGCGCAGACCGAATGCCATGTTTTCATACACGGTCATGTGCGGGTACAGCGCGTAGCTCTGGAACACCATGGCCACGTCGCGGTCTTTGGGGGCTACGTTGTTGACCACGCGGTCGCCAATGAGAATGCGCCCGTCCGTGATCTCCTCCAGCCCTGCCAACATGCGTAGGCTGGTGGACTTCCCACAGCCAGAAGGACCCACGAAGACGATAAACTCTTTATCCTCTACGTGGAAGTCCAGGTCTTCAATCACCACGTTGTTGCCATATGCCTTCTTGACGTGGTCGAATGTGATACTAGCCACTGCTATCCTCCGAAAACGAAAAACAAATCAGCATTTTGTCAATAAGTTTGGGCAGGTTGCACAAAATTTTTGCCTTGCGCGGTGCCCTTAACCGCTGCGGATTATAATCATTTTGTTTGGGAATTGCCAAAACTTTCTTAGGCGTTTCCGTCATACTTCACTACGACACAGTTTTAATTTGGCTCACCTGCTTAACGAAAGGGCACCCTTTAGCTATGCCATCCAACCTGAGCGCAGAACTTGTGAGCATTGGCACAGAGATCCTACTCGGCGAGATTACAGATACAAACTCGGTCTTCATGGCACGCACGCTGCGAGACCTGGGCATCAATGTGTACTACATGATCTCCGTGGGAGACAACCAGGAGCGCATCGCGGACGTTATCCGTACGTCGCTATCCCGATCCGACATTGTGATTACGTGCGGCGGGCTAGGTCCGACGGTAGATGACATGACCCGTGACGGCATTGCTGCCGCAACCGACCGTGAGCTGGTGTTTCATCAACATCTGCTGGACATGATTGCAGAGCGCTTCAACAAATATGGCGTTACGATGACTGAGAACAACAAACGTCAGGCATACCTGCCTGCGAATGCAATCCCGGTTGAAAACCCTGTGGGAACTGCCCCATCATTCATCGTTGAGGTAGGGGAGAAGGTCGTCGTGAGCCTGCCCGGTGTGCCACGAGAGATGAAATACCTCATGACGGAACGGATTGTGCCGTACCTCCGGGGGCGTTACAACATCACGGAGCAAATCATCCTGGCACGCAAGCTGAAAACCGGTGGCATCGGCGAAAGCACCCTGGACGAAATGCTGGGTGCCGAACTGCTGAATGCGCCGAACCCGACGGTGGGGCTGGCGGCGCACAGCGGGCAAATTGACATACGCATCACGGCAAAGGCAGATACCCGTGCCCAGGCAGAGGCGATGATCGCGGTCGTTGAGCGGGTAGTGCGTGAGCGTGCTGGACGTCACATTTTTGGCGTGGACGACGAAACGCTCGAAGAGGTCTTTGCGCGGCTGATGCACAATAACGCCGCTACGCTTGCGCTGACGGAAACCGGAATCGGCACAATCATACGAGATCGCCTTGCACCTGCTATGCAGGCAGATAATTTGCTTGTTCATGCAGAGGCTTACGACTCGCCAGAGGTGCTGGGGCGTGAGCTAGATGCTCCAACAGACAC
Organism: uncultured Anaerolineaceae bacterium; assembly: GCA_964451095.1. Classification (GTDB taxonomy): domain Bacteria; phylum Chloroflexota; class Anaerolineae; order Aggregatilineales; family Phototrophicaceae; genus DAOTTY01. Next base: position 19,804 of record CAYVGI010000036.1, on the reverse strand, counting down.
GCACATACCGCTGCAAGAGCTTGCCGCTCAAGCAGCACAAGCGCTGCTCACAAAAACAGGTTGCACCGTGAGCATTGCCGTGGTCAGCCGTCCAGACGCAGACGAAAACTCGGACAAAGAGGTCGGTACTGCTGTAGTAGTGTGCACCGCAGAGAAGTGTCGTCAGCGTGTGTATGGCTTTGGTGGGCGTAACGAAAACGTACAGCGATTCGTGGGTAACTGGAGCACGGCAATTGCGTGGAGCATGGTAAAGGAACTGGTTGATGGCGATTAGCTTTGCGGATAAGCTGCAAAAGTCCCACGCAAGCAGCGGCACTGACGTAGCGCTGCTGCTCCGCCCGTTGATGAGTGAGATGCCCGCCCCTATGCACTACTACGACGATCCATTTTTTCCGTTCAGTAAGTCAATCATCAGCGCGACACAGGATGTGGTGTGCGCGTATGTGTTCGACTTTGCCGCGTACATGGTGCACGGGGCGGCGGGGGCAGTCGCGTTAGAGCGCTCGCTAGCGTTTACGGGAACCGATGTGGTGAAAATCTTGCATGGGGCGTTTGTAGGCGCTCGCTACGTGAATATGGTCTATGAGAACGCACTTGGCGCTGACGCAGCGACAATCGCGTCTGAGCGCGATTATGCGGCTTTCACAGCAGACCCTGCACGCGGAGCGTTTATCATGGGGTGGGGTGATGTGCGCGAGGCAGAACAGCCCACCTATTGGGTTGAGCAGAATTTGTTGACCCTGCCCGGTGGGGTGAAGATTCGTGTTGCTGGCGAGGATGTGTTGTATGCGGGGTATCAGGATGACTTTGCGCAGCGGTGCCGTGCCGCTTTGGAGGCGATGCGCTGATGGGTAGGTTTGATTTTGAGGAACTGCTGCTAAAGTACGGATTGGTGCAGTTTGGGCGCTTTGCGGATGAAAACGGCGAGTTTGTTCCGTTTAAGCTTAATCTTAACTGGATGGTGTCTTACCCGGATGTGCTGCGTGCCGCTGCATTTGATGTGCAAGACCACTTTCGTTTCGGCGATGATGCCGTTCGGTCGGTCAAACAGTTTGAACGCATTCTGTGCCCAGTCGATGCGCTACCTGTCGCCACATTGGTGAGTGTTGCAACAGGTATTCCGGTTGTCTACAGCCGTGGGCTTGGAGAGCCTGCCAACAGGGACCTGGTTGGGGCATATAACACCAATCACCCGACGCTGTTGCTTTCCATCACCAATGCCACCGAAGTGAGCTTGGGCAAGTTAAGCCGTGTAGCGTCTGGTGTGGGGCTTCGAGTGAAGCGGGATCTTACACTCGTCGAATCCTATAAGCATGACTCAGATGAATGGTACGCCGAGACGTATCGTGGTGGGGTAGTAACGGGCGTTGACACGCTTGCCAGGATGGCACAGGACAAGGAGATGATTACGGAGGCTCAAGCAGCGTCAGTACACGATTGGATTACTCGTCGGATTGTTGATGAGGAGTAGGGGCATTGCTGCCCCCTGGTTGCCTTAATCGTCGTCGAGACTTAACAGCGACATGAACGCTTCCTGCGGGATTTCCACCGCGCCGACCATCTTCATGCGCTTCTTACCCTTCTTCTGCTTCTCCAGCAGTTTCTTCTTACGCGTGATGTCACCACCGTAGCACTTGGCAAGCACGTCCTTGCGCAGCGCCTTCACGTTCGCACGGGAGATAACATTCTTGCCGACTGCTGCCTGCACTGGCACAACGAACATCTGGCGCGGTATGAGGTCTTTGAGCTTGGTGACCAGTTTTTGCCCTTTGTGGTAGGCGTGGTCGCGGTGCACGATCATCGCCAGGGCGTCCACAGGCTCCTTGTTGACCAGCACATCTAGCTTCACAAGATCGTCCGGGCGGTACTCGTGGAACTGATAGTCCATGCTGGCGTAACCACGGGTGACGCTCTTCAGGCGGTCGTAGAAGTCCACGATAACTTCTGAGAGCGGCATGTAGTAGTGCAGCATCACGCGCACGGTATCCAGGTACTCTGTTGTGATGTACTCACCACGCTTCTTGATGACAAGATCCATCACCGCGCCGATGTAATCTTGCGGCGTGTAGATTTGGATTTTCATCCACGGCTCGTGAATGGACTCAATGTCGCTGGGGTCTGGCAGTTGTGCCGGGCTGTCGATGATGAGTTCCTCGCCGCTGTGCATCTGGACGCGGTATTCTACGCTGGGTGCTGTCGCCAGGATGTCCAGGTCGTATTCGCGTTCCAGGCGCTCTTGCACAATTTCCATGTGGAAAAGCCCCAGGAAGCCTACACGGAAGCCAAAGTTCAGCGCCTGGGAGTTCTCTGGCTCGTAGGTGAGTGCTGCGTCGTTCAGTTGCAGTTTCTCAAACGCGTCGCGCATGTCTTCGTAGTCGTCGTTGTCTGTGGGGTAGAAGCCCGCGAACACCATCGGCTTGACCTGCGCGTAACCCGGCAGTGGGTCTTTTGCGCCGCCATTTTGAAGCGTGATCGTATCACCCACGCGGCACTCGCGCACGGTCTTAAATCCGGTGGCGATGTAGCCCACTTCCCCGGCGTTTAGCTCGTTGAACTCCTTCATGACGGGGTTAAACACACCAATCTCGACTGGCTCGAACTGGGCATCGGTTGCCATCATGCGCATCGCGTCGCGCTTAGTAAACTTGCCGTCGATTACACGGACATAGGCGATCACGCCCTTGTAGGAGTCATAATGCGAGTCAAATACGAGTGCACGAGCAGGCTTTTCGAGTTCGCCCGTGGGCGGCGGCACGCGCTTGACGACTGTTTCCAGCACCTTTTCGACGTTTAGCCCGGTCTTGGCGGAGATTGGAATAATCTCTTCCAGGTCTACGCCGAGCAGGTCGCAGATTTCCTGCGAAACCTCGTCGGGGCGGGCAGCGGGCAAGTCCACCTTGTTGATAACGGGAATAATTTCGAGGTCTTGCTCAAGTGCGATGTACAAATTCGCCAGCGTCTGCGCCTCAATGCCCTGGCTGGCGTCCACGACGAGCACAGCACCCTCACATGCTTGCAGCGCACGACTAACCTCGTAGGTGAAGTCCACGTGACCGGGGGTATCAATCAGGTTGATGAGGTATTCGTCGCCATCCTGCGCCTTATACTTCATGCGCACAGCAGATGCCTTGATGGTCACACCGCGTTCACGTTCCAAATCCATATCGTCAAGGAGCTGTTGTTTCATGTTGCGCTCCTCGATAGTCTGGGTCATTTGCAGCAGACGGTCTGCCAGGGTGCTCTTGCCATGGTCAATGTGCGCGATAATTGAGAAATTGCGAATATTTTCTTGTTTCATCGGGGTTCCTATAAGCGCTCCATCTCAGTTTGTTACGACTACATGCGCTAAGTATACCAGATTGCAATCTGTAAACACATCGCTTACTCAGATTGCGCTAAAGCATGTGCGATGAGCCTGGAGATATCTGTTGGCGGGTGGGGTGGGGTGTTCGCTAGCCAAACCAGAAACTCAATGTTGCCATCGGTTCCCTTGATGGATGACAGGGTTAGCCCGTGCACATGCAACCCCTGCTGCGTTGCGAACGCCAGGATATGGTTCAGCACGCGCTCATGCACGTCACGGTCGCGCACGATGCCGCCTTTACCCACGTCATCCTTGCCCGCCTCGAACTGTGGCTTGATGAGTGCGATGATGTCCCCGTGTGGGGTGAGCCACTTTTGCATGGCGGGCAGCAGCAACCGCAGCGAAATAAAAGACGCATCAACAACCGCCAGTTCTACGGGTTCGTCTAGCGCCTCCAGGTAGCGGGCGTTGGTGCGCTCAATCACCACCACACGCTCATCAATGCGCAGCGTGTAGTCTAGCTGACCGTAGCCCACGTCAATGGCATAGACCTTTGCTGCGCCATTTTGTAACAGACAATCCGTAAAGCCGCCCGTGCTGGCACCCACATCAGCGGCGATTTTGCCCGCCACACCGAACTCAAAGTCCACGAGTGCGCCCGCGAGCTTTTCTCCACCCCGGCTCACGAAGCGGGGTTTGTTCTTGATTGTAATAGCGTCGTCATCAGTAACGCGGGTACCGGGCTTGTCTACCATCTGACCGTTCACGCTCACCTCGCCTGCCATAATCATGCCCTGTGCCTTAGCGCGGCTGTGCGCTAGCCCAAGCTCGTGCACTGCTACATCGAGGCGTTTTTTCTTTGCCTGCGGCATATTACTCCTTCGTCAGGTAGATCGTGATTTCAAACGGGTTGGGTGTTTCGGCATTCACGACGAAGCCATCTGCCCCCACAGGTACGTAGCCATCAGCATTCACGACAACGCTGTACGGCACACTGCGCTCGTCGGTGGAGATTTCCAGGTTGCGATCTAGCTGGAAAAATCCGTTGCGGTCGGTGGTTGCCAGTGCGTATATCTGCTCGGAATCCCACACAAAATCTGCGACCGAAAAGTCCTCGCTTATGAGCACAAACGTCACACCTGGGATGCCCTGTCCGGTGTCCACATCTAAGATGTGCCCGCGTAGTTGCAGCCCGCCCGCCTGCGCGAAAATGTCGATGGGAAGCTGCCCAATACCGACGGTTGCCTCAACAGTAGCGAGCTGTACACGATCTACCAGCAGGTCTACGCGGTAAGTTCCATCTGGCAGCCCGCCGGGGCGCTCCAGCCGGATGAGGAAGTTCTCGCCGCTGATGACAGCATTCCACCGGAATGTGCGCTCGTAGAATGTATCGTTGTCCACCGTCCACCGGACTGTCCAGAACGTCCCACGCTCAATGTTTTGCCAGTCGAACAGCGCGTAGACGGTGTCTACATCTGTGGTGAAGCTGTTGGTAGCTGGTGCGTCTATTGCCTCAAGTGCACTAGGCGCACTGGCAAAGTGCAAGTCTGTAAACACCTCTGGAAATGCACCCTGCGCCGCACCGGATAGTGTGAAATCGGATGTGGCAGAGAGTCGCCCATCCAGGTAAAGCTCCAATCGATAGCGCCCCGGTAACAACCCCACTGCGTCCTGGATGCTAATGGTGCGGGCACCGTCCGTATCGAACGTTGCTGTGCTCCAGTTCTCAGTGTTGCGGTAGACCTCCGCGTTTTCGTAGAACCAGCGCTCCGTTAGCTGCATACCCTCGGTCATGTTGCGGTAGATGAAACGGGCGCTGGCGATGTTGCCTGTGGGCAGCACAAAGCCGTTGCCCAGCGGTGTCCCGTCAATGTCCGAGAGACCGAACACAATGTCACTGAGCGTGGGGTCTTCTGTCGCTGCCCCGCCGATGGTGATACTCGCTGTGCTTTTGGCGATGCCATCCACAAAAACGGTGAAGTCGTAAGCACCGTTCTCCCAAACCTGGTTGCTGGTGCCGATGTACCAAAGCCCATTCACGCCACCGCTCCAGCGCACGGGGGCTAGGCTGTAAGTGGGGTTGGGGATGTTGTTGGTAGTGACGCGCAGTTCGATAATAGTCTCTGGCGTCATGTTCGCGTAGTCAAAAAATAGGTATAGGCTTGTGGAACCCGTTGGCAAACTGCTGACAATCGTAGAGGGTAGGGCAGCGTCGTTTACGGCTGCCGAGAAGAATAGGCGGCTGATTTCAGGCTCCCCTTGCAAAGGGGTTGCCTGCACGGGTGCTGTATCCAGATCGACAGACAAACCCAGCGACGCAGCACGAAAGAGCGGGCGTGCGAAGTTTGAACTTCGCAGCGCGTTAATGAACCCACCGATGGGCACACAGATGTCTGCATCGTTGATGAGCCGATCTGCATTTGTGTCTTGCAGTACGTTGCATTCCCCTCTGCCAGAAGCTGCACCGGGTGGGGCAGTCGTGGGGATGCCGATGAGCCTGCCATCACTGTTATACGCGCCGCCGCCGGTCATCAATGCTGGGATTGTTGCGCTGGTTTTCATCCACGATTTCTCGCCGGTAGGTTCCTCTGTGAAACTGCTAACGGTGCCCCTCACAACCGCAACAGGTTCGTCGCCTAAGCCGCCGTAACCAACAACAACGATAGTCTCATCCAGCGCCACCAGCGACGAGTCTGCAACCTCCACAAAGGGCAACGCTAAGCTTTCTGTGTCCAATTGGCGTCCGTCAATGTCCTGTGAGAGCTGCAACAGCGCCAGGTCTAAGCCGGGGTCTGTTTGTAGGATACTTGCTCGGTAAAGCGGAACCGGGGGTTCGTCCGGGTTGATGGTCAGTGCAATGATAACGGTGTTGCCGGGGCAGTTCTCGCTCGGTGATGTAGTGTGTGCGTTGGTGAGAATTAACCCGGTGCGGCTGAGCAGTGTACCGGAACCCACGCAGGTAATGAAAAAGTCGTCGCCTACATCCTGCACCTGATAGACAAAGACGGTTGCCCGCTGGATGCGCTCAATTTCAGCCTCAATTGGGCTGAGTGGCTGTGCTTGTGCCTGCAGAAGGGGGGCTAGGCAGCAGATGGCGAGAAGTGCAAACAAACGAATGCGTTGTCGTGTTGTCATATTTTCTAGAACTCTAAACGGCTAATGAATTGCTCAAAAAGCGCAAAATTCTGGTCGAAGTGATCTGCATCGGAGAGCATCGTGATAATAATCGCCTGATCTCGGTTGACCGTGAGTATATCCACACCGCGCACGACGATAGGTACGCTTTCCTCATAGGGGTTTGGGTCTGTGGCAACATATTGATAGTTGGCAAGGCTCGCCTCCCGGTCTTCCAGTCCAAAGTAGGGTTCTACGGCGAGGTTGCGGTAGGCGGTGAGCGATTGTGCCCGCTGCATGGTGAGCGCGTCGAATAGGGTGCGGGTCGTTGTGTTAGCCCCCACCGCTTGCACGCTAATGCGGAAGGTCGTCTTGAAGCCGATCTCCTGCATGTTGCGCACCCGAAATATATAATCAGTGTCACCGTCCTCATCAATCAGCCAGCCTGTGGGGTAGGCGGCAGTGATGCCCTCCTGTGTGTTCTGGTAAAGCGTTGTCGCGTTGAGCGTGCTGACCCGCAGGTTGAACAGCAGCACAACCGCCAAAACGCCCAGCCCCACGGAGAAATAATGGCTCCAGCGCTGGCGGGTGGTAATTTCAACGTCTGATGTGTAGTTTGTTTCGATAACAGCCATAGATTACAGGTCAGTTTCCTGTTGTGCTTCGGCAACTTGCCGCTCGATTGTGCTAAAAAGGAATACCATTGCAAGGCTAATTGCGATGAGCACCATCGCGGAAATGACCAAATTGAAAAGCAGGCGGGGTTCATTCACTTGAATGAGTGACGATACGCGCGTGTTGGCAATGTTGCCGCGCAGCGTAATGACCAACCCGGTAACGAAAGACGCCAATGAGATCATTCCCGGCATAAGCAAAGGTGAGGGGCGGTCGAAGCGCATTTCTGCAATGGCATAGGCGATGATGAGGCTGCTTGCTAGTTGTAGCGCTGTGGTCCCGAATATGCGTATCGCGGCAACATCCGGCGGGGGTGTTGCTGCCAGCACATAGTGTAGATTGAGCACCGTCACGTAGCCAACGGCGGTGGTAGCGCAATAGGCGAGCGCATCGTAGCGGTCACGCAGGGTATCTAGCCACACGGTATACCGCACAACAAGGTACTTGAGGACTTCCGGAAGGGTACCGAATGCTAGCGCGAACACAACAATACGCCCGACCGCGCCTTGCTTCATCGCCCAGTCGTTGACCTGAAGCCACTCGTTAACCAGTGGGTACCCTAGTGCATTGGCGGTAAGCATGGTGATGATGAGCACAGGCAGCAAGCGCCTTCGCGGTTGCAAAGCGGAACTCTCCCTACCCCAGGACACAAACCCCCATAAGATTAAAGGCGTGAGGGCAAGCAGCAGCGCAAGCGGCAGCCAGTACTGTTCTGGTAGGCTAATTACCTGCCACGCAATGACAATCGTGACGGTGAGCGCGAACAAGATGCCGCTCTCAATCCCGATGCTGAGCCAAACGCGCCGATAGGGATAAATGACCTCCTCTTCTGCTGGCGGGAGGATCAACTGAGACTTTTGTGCTGCCATAGGGTTGCTTTCCAATTTGGATGTGTGGTGAATCCTATTCGTGACGATGCTTCGAGGAAAGGTGAAATGGCTCGGTTGCAGGGGAGTTGGGTGTGGTTTGTGTGCGTTTTGCTGTGGTTGAGTGCCTGTGCAGCGCAGACCACACAACCCACGGTAGACGTTGTTTACATGCTGGCACAAAATCCGGCAACGCTGGATCCTCATGCTGTGACGGATGCCGAGGCAGGTATCATCCTCAGGCAGGTGTACGATACGCTGCTGTACCGGGACCCAGCAACAAATGAAATCGTGCCAGGACTGGCAACCGATTGGTCGGTAAGTGAAGATGGGTTGGTTTACACGTTTCGTTTGCGAGAAGACGTGACATTCCACGATGGCACGCGCTTTGATGCCGTTGCTGTTGGGGTAAACCTGGATCGCATCATCCGGCTTGATGGGTATCCGGCGTCGTTGTTGCGCAACTACCGCAGTCACGAAGTGGTAGACAGCCACACTATTCGTATCCGCTTGAGGGCACCGTTTAGCCCGCTGCCACATGTGCTGAGCCAGTATTACTTCGGGATTGCCGGACCGCTAGCACTGGGAGAGGTATCCGACGTGCGGTATCAGTTTCATCAGGTGGGGACTGGACCATTTCGTATGGTCGATTTTGTGCCAGGGAGCCATGCTGTATTGGAACGTGTAGAAAACCGAAGCTGGCAGCCTGCTTTCTACCGTGAGCACGAAGGATACAGCATCAATCGGATGGAGTTCCGCTTCGTGCCAGATTCCGCAGCCCGAACGCAAGCAATTGAGAGCGGCGAAGCCGCTATTGCGAGCGATGTGTCGCCCGCAGATGCCCGTGCGCTGACCGTGAACACCAGCGTGCGCGTGTTGCCAACGGCAGTGCCGGGGCAGCCCGTACAGTTCTTGATGAACACGCTGAACGCACCCACTGATGAACGACTCGTGCGCCAAGCACTGCTGTATGGCACCAATCGTAACGAGATTGTGGAAGTTGTCTATGAGGGGTTTTCGCCAGTCGCATGGGGACCGCTTTCCAGTTACACGCTTTACTACAGCCGGGAGATGACGGGGCTGTATGATTACGACATCACACAGGCACGCACACTGCTGGAACAGGCAGGTTACACTGACAGTGACGAAGATGGTCTGGTTGATCTTGACGGTGACCCCCTGCAAGTCACGGTGATGGCGCAGTCGGAAACGTTCGAGGCACAGGTCGCACAACTGCTGCGCGAGCAGTGGCGCATCATTGGTGTGGATGTTGTGTTGGATTTACAGCCAACGCAAACATCGCTTGCGGGGGCAATTGCCACAGGTGACTACAACCTTGTGGCATGGCACACGCTCGGCATTGACCCGTACTACCTGTTTGATTATTACTCGACCGATGGCGCTACGAACTGGACAGGCTATCAACAGGAGACGCTAGACGATTTGCTGCTTACGGCAATGGAATCTGCCGACCCGGTAACGCGAGCAGGGGCATATGTTCAGGCACAGCGAACCATCATGAACGATGCACTGGTGCTACCCATTCGTGAGGTTGTGAACCTCAATGTGGTGCAGGCGGATGTGCTGGGGCTGCGATATGCAACAAATGGTCACTATCCGCTGCTATACGAACTGCATTATCCGGGCGCAGCCGCCACAAACGAATAGGTTCAGATTGCGTGAATGCGGGTGCCTGGGACGTCGTGCCCGGTGATTGCGCGTAGCAGGTGCTCAGGCTGTGTGCCATCCATGATGATGATTTGTAGCCCGGGCACAGCCGTTGCCAGTGTGAGCATATCTTGCACTTTGCTCAGCATCCCGCCGGTAACGTCCGTCCCAGCAGAACCTCCCAGGGCACTAGCAAGTTGCTCAAAGTTGCCGGGAGTGATCTCATCCGTTACGTTGCCGTGTTGGTCGTAGACGCCAGCCACTTCGCCAAGCAACAGTATGCGCGAAGCAGTCAATCTGGGCGCGAGGTAGCTGAATATTGTCTCCGTAGACGTGATTGTGCCCCCTAAAACGTCATCCAACGCTACATCGCCGTATACGACGGGCACGAGTCCGTTTTCTAAAGCCGTTTGGACAGGATGAAGTGCCATCGTGCTGATGGTGCCGTTTGCACTACGCACGGATGCTGATGGTTGAATCGACCACGCTGGGACACCGACTTCGCGTAGTGATTGTGTGACATTGTGATTGAGTTCTGCCGCCGCTGCCGCTACTTCTGCAAAGCCCAACCAAGCTTGGGGCGTGTGCACGCCGTGGATTGTGCCATGGCGTTTTGCGGCGAAGTGCCCAAAAGACCCGCTGCCATGCCCGAGTAGTAACTGTTGTGGGTGTTCCGCCAGCGCTTGTCGGATCTCCTGCGCAAGGCGGCGCATTACCTCTGCACGGAAAGACTTTTCCCGTGTTTTATCCGTGATCAGCGAACCACCAATTTTAATGAGTGTCAGAGTCATTCGCATTTAGCTCAGTTGTGTACGTGTTGACGGCACCTGCTGCCATCAGTGCTTGTTGAACGTTGGTTGTCAATTCAGGTGAAACCAGAGCAATCATATTACCACCGCCGCCGCCACCAGAGAGCTTCGCACCGTAAGCGCCGGAGTCCAGTGCTGCGGACACAAGTTGGTCTAGCCTTGGTACAGAGACCTCCAGACGTTGTAGCAGTGCGTGGTTCTGTGTAAGTTGTTCACCCAGTTGCTTCACGTCGCCGTTGATGAGCGCGTGGCGTGTCTGCTTCACAATGTCGTGAATGCCGTCGAAGATGGACTGTACCGTATTTGGTGAGGCTTCGTGTAGTGATTTCACATGTGTCACGGTTTGCTTTGTTGATGCCTCGATGCCCGTATCTGCAATAACGACGGAAAATCGCCCCCCCGGTCGTATGAGTTCAAATGGGTGCCCCTTTGTGAACAAAATGGGTTTCTCGTAGACAATGACTGTGTTGTCTATGCCGCTGGGTGTGCCATGATGGTGCTGCTCGATAATATAGACAAGCTCGTTTATCTTCGCGTAGTCATACACAATGTTGGAGTTTTGAAGCAAGGATTTGACTATTGCGGTCGTTACCGCCGCACCACTCCCCAGCCCACTTCCGATAGGAATAGTTGATCGAACCTGTAATTTAATATCAGCAAGATTGACTGAGTACGCTTCTTGAATGAGCAAAGCCGCCCGTATTAGAGGGCTGGCGGTATCTTGCAAGGAGAACGTCTGACCCAGGTCCTCAGCTACCAGCAGAAAATCACCTTTGCGTGGCTGGACAGTGGCAATTGCCTGCAACCCGAAAACAGGTGCAGCAATGGCAGGTATTCCGTAGACCACCGCGTGTTCGCCACACAGGATGATTTTCGCTGGTGCTGTTGCGCTTGCCACCACAGGTATGCCTTGCAATATCGTCTTTTGCTCTATAATGCGATTCTACTCAACAACATCATCGGGCACAAAATGGCAACTGCAAGAGCTTTCTCCAACATCGCCTTTATCAAATATTGGGGCAACAAAGATGATGCGTTACGAATTCCCGTTAACCCATCCCTGAGCATGAATCTTGATGGATTGTACACGGAAACGTCCGTCGCGTGGTCAACAGCGCAAGACCGCCATCAACTTGAACTGAACGGCGCCCCCGCACCCGAACCTGCACTAGAGCGGGCAGCGGCATATCTGGATCGCATCAAGACTATGTATGCAATAGACGGACATGCGATGGTTGTCTCACACAACAACTTCCCAACGGGTGTGGGTATTGCATCGTCTGCTTCGGCGTTTGCGGCACTTGCGCTCGCCGCGACAAAGGCGGCTAGTGTTGACCTGAGCGAGAAAGAACTCTCTGCGTTAGCACGTCTAGGTTCCGGGTCAGCATCACGTTCGGTGCCATCTGGCTTCGTTGAGTGGTTGCCAGGAGAAACCCATGATACATCCTACGCCGTTAGTATCGCCGCACCGAACCACTGGTCACTCGTTGATCTTATCGCCATCGTTGATGTGGAGCACAAGGCGGTCGGCAGCACGCAGGGTCACAAGCTTGCACCAACTTCCGCTTTGCAGGATGCTCGTGTGCACAACAGCGAAGGACGCCTAGCACGCTGCAAAGATGCGCTGCTGGCGAAAGACTTCGCAGCATTTGCGGACGTTGTAGAGATCGACAGCACAACGATGCACGCTGTAATGATGACCAGCCATCCTCCTCTGTTTTACTGGCAACCGGCTTCTGTCGCGCTGATGCAGGCAGTTATGGCGTGGCGGGCGGAGGGACTGGATGTTTGCTACACGATGGACGCGGGACCGAACGTTCATTGTCTCTGTTTGGCGCATCATGTGGACGAGGTTCGCTCCCGATTGGAGAAAGTATCCAGCGTACAACAAGTGCTTGTAGCAAAACCTGGCGGTCCTGCCGCTGTCATCTCATAAGTTCTTTGTTAACGCGTAAACGCATCGTTGATACAGGCTTTGCCAAATCGGTATAATAAGGCATTGTAAACCTCGTCGTGAACAACCACCCGCACTTAGTTTCAGAAGGAAATCCAGATGTTAGACATGCTATTGGGCAACAGTGGGCTTGCTGCACTCATCGCATTTGCGTTAGTGCTCATCCCGGCAGTTATTATCCACGAGCTGGGGCACTATCTTGCTGGCAAATCTGTGGGGATTACGATTCTCGAATTTGGAATCGGCTTCCCGCCACGTGTCGGGCGTCTATTCACCTGGCGCGGCACGGAGTTCACACTGAACTGGCTGCCGCTGGGCGGCTTTGTTCGTCCGCTGGGCGAGGACATTGTGAGCCAAAAGGGGGATGACGAAGAAAACGCCGACCGTGTGGAAGCGGAGAAACGAGGCATCAGCAATATCAAGTCCGTTTCCGAGGCAACGCCAATCCAGCGTATCTTCTTCTTCTCTGCGGGTGCCATCGCAAACCTGATTAGCGCGTTCTTGCTGTTTATTCTCGCAGGTATGCTAGGTGTGCCCGGCATCAGCCTGGATGTTGCCTATGTCGATCCTAATTCCGCGCTATATGCTGCCGGTTTGCGGAACAATGACGTGATCGAAAGCATTGATGGTCAAAACTTCCTTACCCCCACCGATCTCGTCGAACAGATTGAGCGGGCGCCGAATGATCCTGTAGAGATTGTGGTGCGCCGTGGAGAGGAAGGTGAGGTTGTTCAGATAACATCCGCCGGTGAGACATCTACTCCCCTTGCGCTGGGGTCGTCGCTGGTTCGTATCGTGGAGGTTGTCAACGGTTCCCCGGCAGACGAAGTGGGTATCCGCCCCGGAGATTTTGTGGTGACATTCAACGGGGAAACGGTTCTGACAACGTTAGAACTCCAGCAGATGACGGTAACAAACCTTGGCAATGAGGTCACTTTGGAGCTGCTGCGCCCCGAAAATGGCACGGATTCGCTGTTAGAGATTTCTATTGTCCCGAGGGAGGACCCGCCCCCGAATGAGGGTGCGATGGGCGTTCGCATTAGTAATGCAGGCGTGAGTAACGACACAGGTGTGATTTACCAGGCGCTGCCGAACCAGGTGATGGTAAACCTATCGCTGACAGAGTCCGTGCAGTACAGCACGCAAAGCTTCGTTGGTCTCTTTGCAATGATTGCGGATTTGCCTTCCCAAATTGCGCAGGGCAACATATCTGCGGCAGAAGCGCGTCCGGTCAGTGTAGTAGGCATCAGCCAAATTGGTGGGCGCTTCCTGACGGAGAGTATTGAGGAACGCCAGCCTGTGCGGATTTTGAACTACATCGCACTCATCAGCATCGCCCTGGGGCTGACCAATCTGCTGCCTATCCCGGCGTTGGATGGCGGACGCATCTTGTTTGTGTTCATCGAGATGGTGCGAGGACGCCCCATCCCACCGGAGCGGGAGGGCATGGTGCATCTGCTCGGGTTGATATTCCTACTCTCGGTCACAGTGGTTGTGATTATTAACGACATCCTAAACCCAGTTACGGATTTGCTTCCATAAGGGAGGGAGATATGAGCGACAATCTAAATTCTGAAAAGCAACCGCATCAGTACGATGTGGACGATGCACTAACCGCGCTGCGAGATAACCCGGAACAGCTATCGACAGCAATTTCCTACGGTTTGTCCGATGTGCCTGAGGCAGATGCAGTGCGCTTGCAAAGCGTGTGGGACGCCGTTGAGGCAGCCGATCGGCAGGCGGTGCTTGCGCACCTCGTTGATGTGAGCGAGGCAAATTTTGAGTTTAACTATCGCACCGTTGGGTTGCTAGCGCTGCGAGATCCAGATGATGTGGTTCGTGTACGTGCTATCGACCTGCTGTGGGAAGACGAATCTGTTGAACTGCTCGATCACTTGCTGGACATGGCGCTTTGGGATCCCGTTGAGAAGGTTCGGGCAGCGGCAGTGAGCGCGGTCGGACGATTTATCTTGCTGGGTGAGTACGGAAAGCTCCCGGAGAGCACCATTACACGCGCCCAGGATGTGGTCATCCAGATATGGAACAACAATGATGAGCAAATCGCTGTGCGGCGGCGTGCACTTGAGGCGATTTCCAACAGCAGCCATGCTATTGTGCCTGAAGCAATCCGCGAGGCATATGACAGCAACGAACATCAGCTTGTTGTCAGTTCGGTTTATGCGATGGGGCGCAGCTGCGACGAGCGTTGGTCTTCTGCTGTGCTGAAAGAACTTGAAAGTGATGAGCCAGAGCGCCGTTATGAGGCAGCGCGTGCCAGCGGTGAGTTAGAGCTGAAGGAAGCTGTGCGTGGCTTAGGTCGTCTAGCGCTGGCAGGTGACCCGGATATTCAAGCGGTTGCGATTTGGTCACTCGGGGAGATTGGCGGCGATGTGGCAACACAGGTGCTGGAAAAGGTAGCAGAAACGCTTGATCCTGACGAGTGGCAAGACGCGATCGAGGACGCGCTTGGCAATGCCAACCTGGGCAGTGACATGCTCGATTTACTCGACTTCCAGGACATAGATATGGATGATGACCTGCTGTAGGGCAAGCAAGGTTGCGTAAGCCAGCGTGGTCGCAGGGGTGGACGGATAAAGTTCACCCCTGTTCTGTTTTATAAGCCGAAGATGCTCTGTAGCTTCATTGCCAGTGTCATGTCCCCTTTGACCTTTAACCTGCCGCTCATGAAAGACTGAATGGCACCTGTGTCACCGCGCACCATAGCCGCAAAGTCCTGGGCAGTGGCAGTAACTGTCATGTTCGGCGCGTCAGCTTGCCCGCTGGCAACATGCAGTTCACCGTTCTTCATGTGTACCCAATATTGTGCGGCGTCATCACCGACGAGATCGAACTGGATAATTGCATCCAGCCCGGCAGCTTTGTCGGGTCGGAATTGCTTTTGGATGACATCAAATAGTGCTTTGATCTCGTCATGGGACAGAGACATAGTGTGGGACTCCTATGAATTTACCGAATAACTGTTAATGTGTGGCATAACTGTACAGGAGTATACTTTGAAACACTAAGAAGCCAATAGAGGATCGTTTTCATGATAAAGCAAGCCGCTCGCTGCGTTACGTTTAGCCTATTTGCCCTAAGCCTGTTGTCCTTCTCCCGATCAGACGCCTATGCACAGGAGGAGCGAGCACAAGCGTTAGAAATACCCGGTCGCATTGCGATTATCGGTAACGACCGCAACGTGTACATGCACACCCCCGCGACAGACGAGACGATCACTCTAACGGAGGATGCGGCGGTGAGTGCCACCGCCTTTCGATACTACACATGGCCCACATGGTCTACGGATGGGCGGTTAGCATACTTTGCGATAGACAATGCTGAGGATGAGCCGATCACGACACAGGTGTATGTTTCCGAAGACGGCTTGCAGGTGGGCGAAGTGATCTACAACGGGGAGCTAGAGGTGTTTAATTATGCGTCCTGGGCACCCGGCAACTGCGCAGATAGCGGCAACTGCCGGGTTTTGTCTATATTGTTGAACGACGCAACGGGTGGTGGGCTGTTCGTTGAAGTTGTCAAAGACCAAGTTGAGGGCAATCCCAGCGAGGTTATCGGCACAGGCGGACCGTTCTACTACAGTTGGAGCCCCGATGGAGACCAGATGTTATGGCAGCGCAACAACCGCCGCATGGACGTTTACAACGTCGGCAAGGGCGACATTGATGTGCGTCTTCCGCAGTCCCCTGGTATCTTCCAAGCACCAGATTGGTCGCCCGTGGATAATCGTTTGCTGTTCGGCGCGTTTGACCCAGATGAACAGACGACAGATCTGATCATTGTTGATGGTGACACGGAGACTGTTCTTGCAGAAGGACTTGATGGGTTGATCTCGTTTGCATGGTCACCTGATGGCGAGCAGATTGCTTATGTGGAAGGCGGCAATCCGCTGACCGTTATTGATGCAGGGACAGGGGCTGTGGTCGCCCGCACGTTCGACAGTGGCATCTCGTCGTACTTCTGGTCGCCAGACAGCAGCAAGCTAGCGTACATCACGCTTGCCGCACCCCGCGACGGCGCAACTGCGAAAGGCGGTCTCTCCATGGCACCTTCCCGGCAGGATATACAGATCGTGTGGTCTGTATTGGATGTCGCCAGCGAAGAGATATCTCGGTACGACGCGTTTACGCCGACCCAGGACATGATCTACATGTTTAGATTCTTCGATCAGTTTGCGCAGAGCCACAGCGTCTGGTCGCCAGACAGCAACTACATCGTTTACGGTGAGGTGGTGGACGAGGGGGCGGTCGTTAGCATTCAAGGCGTTACCGCGACTGATACTGTGCCGATGATAATTGCCGATGGTACACTGGGGGTATGGAGTTACGAGTAATCTGCCGTAAGGATGCAATGAGGCGAATCCCGTACCTGTTACTTGGTGGGATGGTTGCGCTGCTGGCATGTGCACGAACACAGCCAGATGTGGTTATTGTGACGGCGACCTTCCCGCCCCCCGTTGTTCCCGATGAACAGACAATCGGTGCCACCACAGCGCCAACTGAGGTTTTTGTCCCACCTTCGCCAGACCCACCGCGGGACCCCATTGCTAACACCACAGCGCGCGATTATGTCGTGCAACCGGGCGATACGCTGGGAGGCATTGCCGCCGCCAATGGGCTTACCCTGCCGGAACTGACATCCATCAACACGCTAGATAACCCGAACGTGCTGTCTGTTGGGCAAGTGCTCCGGCTGCCTGCTGCACCCACGGACGAAACGCCCGCAGTGAAACTTATGTCCGATGTCCGATTTGTGCGGGCGCTGTCAGGCAGTCAGTTCAACGTGGAGGGGTATGTAAACCGCGTGCCGGGCTACCTCAGCCAGGCGACGGATCGTGTGGATGAGAACCAGGCAAACGGCTTCCGCACCCAGACCCTACTCACAGGTGCACAGGTCGTAGAACGGGTGTCTTTAGAATACAGTGTAGACCCTCGTTTGCTGCTGGCATTGCTAGAGTACCGCTCTGGGTGGCTTTCCAACCCGGAGCCAGACGAAGAGGCACTGCTATACCCGATGGGGCAGGTGGATGAGAACCGCGAGGGGCTTTACAAGCAGCTCGCCTGGGCGGCAAATCGTTTAAATGCGGGTTACTATGGGTGGCGCTACCGGGACGAGCGTATCTTGGCGTTTGAAGATGGTGAGCGCCTGCTTTATCACCCGGAATTGAATGCGGGTACAGTCGGCATACAGTATTTTCTGAGCTTGAACAACACATATGCCAACTGGCTCCAGCAGGTGGGTGAGGGTGGTTTCGGGTCGTTTTATCGTGCGATGTTTGATAACCCCTTTACTGAGGACAACGCCCCGCTCGTGCCTGAAGGACTGCAACAACCCGAACTTGCGCTGCCGTTTGCCTCGGATGAGGTGTGGTTCTACACTGGCGGACCGCACGGCGGTTGGGGCAGCGGTAGTGCATGGTCTGCTGTGGATTTTGCGCCCCCGGACGACATCACGGGTGTGTCCTCTGCGTGTTATACGTCCGAGTTTGCGGTGAGGGCGGTCGCGGCGGGAGACATCGTGCGCAGCGGCGGCGGCACGGTTATCTTAGACTTGGACGGTGACAGCAACGAGGCAACTGGCTGGACAATTCTGTACTTGCATGTCGCTGCGCAAGGGCGCGTAACGCAAGGTACACAGGTCGCAGTGGGCGATGTCATTGGCTATGCGTCGTGCGAGGGCGGTTTCTCCACGGCGACACATGTGCACATTGGTCGCCGCTACAATGGGGAGTGGATTCCCGCCTATTGCCATGACTGCCCGACAGACGATTACGTGAATCCCTTTGTTATGGGAGGGTGGACGGTAATCGGTTTTGACGACCAGGAGTACCAGGGCATCATGATACGCGGTGGTGAACAGCGCCAAGCAGAGCAAGGACGCCAGAACCCGATCAATCGCATTTCCTGGTAAATACGTAATGCAATCTCGCAGGTTTATCGCATGAAAAACACGCTCTACTCCCTATCATTGCTATTGCTATTCATGGTTGCAGGGCTGGCAAGCGCGGGTTTGGACCGCGTGTACGCCCAACTGCCAACTTCAACACCCGCGCAGATCCGGCTGGCAAGCGTGACGCCGCCCCCGGCGGAAACACAAGCAACCAGTAACGCGGACTTTGCCATCAGCGGTGAAACCGCCGCACCTCGCAACATTGTGATGCTGGAGCCGATTTCGGAGGTTAACGTGCGTTCCAGCCCGGAGATCGGCGAAGATAACCAGATCGGTGTGATCCGCGCGGGGGAGCGGTACCCTGTGCTGGGGCAATATTTTGAGTGGGTTCAGTTCCAGTACGATCTCGCGCCCGAGGGTAGGGCATGGGTTTACGGCGATCTGGTCAATATCATCGGCGGTGATCTGTCGGCGATCCCCACCCTGGCACTCGACGCTACGCCCACACAAGACGAGCAATTCGCGGGGGCAACACAAACCCGTGAGGCGATTCTGGCAGCGCCGGGGGGTGAACTGACCGTGACGGCACTAGCGCGTATTGTGCAACTACCAGATGGAGCGACCGACGGAGATGGGGGTGTTGCGGTAGGCGCTGCTGGAGCGCCGCTGCCAACCTATACTTACCCGCCAGGGGTTCTGGTGGGTGTACCTACGCTAGAAGCAACCCGTGATGTGCAAGCATCTAATGCGATAGATGGCACAGGGCAAACCGGGGTGCCGCCGATTGTTCCGATTGCTGTGCTGGGTGGATTTGGCGTTTTAGGGATTGCGATTAGCTTTTTGCGAGGGTAATTCAATGGGGGCGCGTGCCCCCATCCGATAAAGCGAGATCGGTTGTACTAGTGGCTACTGCAAGTACCACAACCTGCTGCACCTGCTTCAGCATCCTCATCGCCAGTGCGGAAGGAGTGCCCGCAGCCGCAGGAGGAGACAGCATTAGGGTTGTCGATGCGGAAGCCGCCGCCCATCAGGCTGTCTACGAAGTCGATTGTTGCACCTTCCAGGTAGATCATGCTCGTCGGGTCTACCACGAGGCGGGTACCGTTTGTTGCCTCAATCACGTTGTCGGTCGCCCGTGGGGACTCCTCAAACGCCATGCCATACTGCATACCGGAGCAACCACCGCCAGAAACAAACACACGCAGCACATGGTTGGGGATCTCGCGCTGCATGAGCAGGTTCTGGATCGTTGTTGCTGCGGGTTCAGTCACCGTAATGACCTGGGTTGTGGTGTTGTCGGTCGGTTCAATCACGCTCATTGCACGCTCCTAAATGTTATATAAATGCGCCCTTCGTCAGGAGTGTATCATATCGTTTAAGACAGGTCAATTAAGTTAGATTCCGTCACAGGGCAATCACTTCAAACTTGTAAGAGTAATTGAATTGAACGCACCACCCACTTTCAGTGGGTGGTGCGTTCAATTCATTTTTGGAGCGATTGCCCTGG
>CAYVGI010000035.1:0-37418 GCA_964451095.1 uncultured Anaerolineaceae bacterium | reverse complement strand
TCTCCGCTGCGCCCACGGGGGTAGATGTAATCGTAGCGGTAGCGTCCGTCGAACAGCCCCTCAGCCATCAGAAAGTCATCCCTGTAAATGTCTTGAAAATAAATGTGTCTCGCAGCGCAGCGGGCACGTCCCGATCATGCGGTGGGTAGCATGTTGATTTTACGTTTTTAACAAAATGCTGCAAGTGGGATGGGTACCGTATTTGTGCTTTGCGGCGGCGGGCGCGTGCGCTACAGTTGGGTGCTACACCGTCCACTGCCAGTGAGGGCAAGCACAAAATGGTTGACATCCAGGGCGCACTTGATTTTGTGGGGGCGCACGGCGCAGCGCATCACATCGCACTAGCGGGGTACGCCATCGGCGCACTGGAGGCGGCGGCGGTGCTCACGGCGCTGGCACCCTTGCAGCAACCCGACGGTAGCTGGGGTGGTTTATCGCCGAGCTACCCCGTACCACAAACCGGGGTAGCGTGCGCGTGGCAGGCATTGCAAATCCTGCGCTGGATTAGCGCGGACGACAACCCACTCATGCACCGCACAGGCGACTATCTCGCAGGCACACAGCACGCCGACGGTTACTGGGACGACACTGCCGCCCTCCCCGTACAGGACGCATCCCCGGCGGCGCGGCGCATGTGGTTGACGGCGGCAAACGCCCGCCTGTGCGTGGAAACCGGGCAGGACACAAGCATCTACCTGGGGCGGGCACTTAGCTACCTCAGCGAACAGTGGGAGGCGGGGGCACTACACGGGCGCGGTGCCCCGCTGCACCCGCTGTGGATGATGCTGCCCCTGTTCAAGCGGGTGGGGCAGCCCACCGACGAGGCAATCGTGGAAGCGTGCCAACTGCGGCTGCGAGCGGCGGTCATCTTCGCAGAACTCGACCCCATGGACCTCACAGCAGTGGCGCACGCCGCCCTGCAAACACGCTACGCGGGCAATGCGCTGTACATCGACGCCCGTGACCGTGTGCTAGAACACCAACAGTCCGATGGCGGCTGGGCAACCGACTACGGCGAAAGCTACCGCCCCGCCGCGACCGTTGATGCGCTCATGCTGCTGCGGCTGGCGGGGCTGTTGTAATCACGCCCGCCATCTGCGCAGCGCCCACGCGAGTTCGTCTGGGGTGGGGGCATAGTTGCCCACCTTGCGCACCACCAGCCCGCTGGCGTAGTTCGCCAACGTCACTGCATCCGGGTAGGCAGCGCCCGCGCACAGTGCCAGCGTCGTGACCGCAATGGCGGTGTCCCCCGCGCCGACTGTATCGAACACATCCGTGACGGCGGGTGCCGGGCAGTGATGCACGCTGCCATCCGCCAGGGCTAGCGTGGCACCGTCAGCGCCCCGTGTGACCACCATGCCGCCCGTCAGCGCCAGTTGATCGCGCAGGGTGCGTGCTGCTGCCTCGAAGTCTGCATCGGTGTGCAGGTCGCGCCGCAGGTAATCGGCTGCTTCTGCCGCGTTGCACTTGACCAGCGCAAACCCGGTGTAGTTGGCGAAGTTGCCCTGCGCGTCCGCTGTGAGCAGCACCCCTGCGTCCTGTGCCGCCACCCGGATGGTTTCTACTAGCGTTTCCGTCAACATGCCGCAGCGGTAATCACTCAGCAGCACGGCGTCCGCCCCGGCGATGCACGCCCGCACCTGCGCCATCACCCGCGCTTCCACCTCCGCGCTAATGAACTGTCGTGAGAGGGTATCCATGCGGGCGACCTGCTGTGGGAAGCGCAGCCCCATGTGCGCCATCACGCGCATTTTAACCGTGGTCGGGCGGGTGGGGTCACGCACCAGCGCACCCGCGTCGATGCCGCGCCCGCGCACCGCCGCCGATAGATGACCTGCCGCGTCATCCGCACCGACAACGCCGATTTGCAGTGCCTGCCCGCCCAATGCAGCGATGTTCGCCGCCGGGTTCGCGGCGCCGCCGGGAATACGCCGCCGCTCACGGAACTCTAGCACGGGGATGGGTGCTTCACGGCTCATGCGGGTGGCGTTGCCGATGAGGTACTCGTCCAGGATCACATCACCGATGACGAGCACGCGCTTGCCCGCCAAATGCGGGATGAGGGCGTTGAGGTCAGTCACGGGTGGGTGTGTGCAGGGCGGACATGCAAAAGCATGTCCCTACGCATCCGGTTGATACGGGCGGTATTTTTGCAGCCCACCATGCGATGAACATGATGCGACTTGCTAACACGCTGATCTGTTTGGCGGGGTAGTCCATCAAATCCCTTTCCAAGTTCACAAAAGGTCATTAGAGGCGAAAGCAGTGTAGGGACGTAGCATGCTACGTCCCTACGGACGCCAATTGAACCATTGTGACGCTAAGAATCCATGTCGTGCATTTGCCCTGGTCGGCTTGATTAAGATCGCCCATATGCTTCATCTTATTTAGCTGACCGATGTGAATCAGCCACAATTCACCCTGTGTTCGGGCTAATTTGCACTTTCTTCATGCGCCCTCACCAACCAGTCCTGCATCTGCGCGTCAATCGCATCGCGCAGTTCACGGAACACCTGCAACTGCTCCTCGGCGGCGGCGGCGGCAGGGTCAGGGAACCGCCAGTGCAGCTTATGGCTGCCTTGTACCAGCGCAGCAGGCGGGCAACGCTCCTCTGCCTCGTTGCACATGGTAACGACGTAGGTATACATGCGCCCCAGCACATCGCGCAGGTTCTTGGTATATTGCCCTGCCATAGGTTCGTCAATTTCTAGATAAGGGCGTAGTCGCCTCCTGTACCAGACAAATCACACGCTTAGCGTGCCCGCTAGTGTAGCGCCTGTTACAGTGGGGCGCTACACTAGCGGGTGCCTAAAAGACCGACGGCATTTTCTCCATCGCCTGGATGTGCGCCACCGTCACGATGCCCTCCAGCGCGAATGCCAGCGTGCCGTCATCGGTGATGGCAAGCGCACTCACCCCGAGGCGCTGCGTGGGCACATCCGCGATGAGCTGCACCTGCTTGGCAGACGCGAACAAGTCCACTGCAAACTTCTGATGTGTGAAGTCTAGCCGGGCACCTGAGTACACCCGGATTATGCCTGTTTCCGGGTCGGTGGTAGCGTAGTACACACCGCTGGGGGAGCAGGCGATTTTGCCGATGGGGTAGGGCATGTACCGGAACAACCACTGGCGGGCGGTGCCGTCGGCGGTCGTCCGCAGCAGGTGCTTACCGTCGCTGGCAAACACACTGTCCCCAATGTGGTCAATAACCACGTCCGGCAGCAAGTTCTCCTGCGGCATTAGCCCAAGCTCATGCTCGTTGATGAGGTACTGCTGCTCGTACAGGTACAGCTTGCCGCGCTCGTCCAGCGCCGCGATGTTGCCCGTTTCGCGTGCCATTTGCACCGCCACGATGCTTTTCTCCGCCGTGCCCAGCGCGTATTCCTGTTCCTGCCCGTTGGTGCGGGTGCCATCCGCAACAAACAGCCCGTGCCCGTCCTCATACAGCCGCGTTTGCCCGTCGTCAGTCTGGTGGATGGCGAGTTCTGGCGTGCGAACGTAGGGCAGGCGGGCACCGTTTGGCGCACACAGTGCTTCCAGGTAATCTGCCCAATCGTCGGTGCCGCGCACAATGCCCAGCGGGCGGGGCACAAAAAATGTGCCTAGCGACGCGCCGCTTGCCATGTCAAAAAATGTCGCCTCGTCGCTGCTAACCCACGCGCACAGCACATCGGGGCTGCCGTGGAGTATATCGAGCCTGAAGATTGCGTCGTCTGAGAGATGTACACGCCATGCCATAACCGAGCCTTTTCCCCGCCCTGTTGGGAAAACTTGGGATAAATTTGGGATATACGCCTTAGCATACAGCAGTTATCCCCGCCCGACAACCAACACCAACGCACATCCAACCCAAAACAGCACACTTCTCACGTTGCGGTCTGTTGCAGCGTCTCCGCACGGGCAACCGCACCCAGGTTCAGCCCCTCCCGTGCCAGGAAAAAGAAGCCTGCCAGCGTCGGCGGCAGCCAGATGACAACGTGCACGGCAATCGCGTAGGCAAGCGCCGTCGGCTCCGCCACGCCTGCCGCGACTAGTACTTCACTAGCAAAAAACTGGAACACGCCGACATTCCCCGGCAGCGCGGGCAACAGCCCGGCGAGGTTCACCACGCCGACGACCACCAGCATTAGCGCGTAGCTCAGGTTTAGCCCAAACGCAAACGCCACAATCCAATACACAGTCGCCTCAACTGCCCACGTCGCGTATGAACTCACCACCGTACCTGCAAAGTCCGCCGGGGAGCGCAACCCCTCTAGCCCGCTGACGATTTCCTCGCTCAGGTCATTTACAACCCCGCCCAGCTTGCCCGGCAGCAACCCCGCCACCCAACCGACAACCGCACGCAGCCAGTTCGGGCGTGCCGCCAGCACCAGGAACACCACCAGCGCCGCCACGAACAGCGGTGCCGTGCCCAGCGCCACCCGCCGCACCCACTCCGATGCCACATCCAAAAACGTGAGCGGCACAATCACAAACGATAGCATGACCAACCCGTCAAACACGCGCTCTACAATCACGGTCGTCGCACCACGGGCGTAGGGCACGCTGTGGTTGCGGCGCAGCAGGAACACCCGCAGCAGTTCCCCGCTGCGGAACGGGTAGATGTTGTTGCCCATGTAGCCAATCGCCACGAGCGGCACCAATTGGGTGAGCGGTACACGCTCAAATGAGCGCAGCAGGAACTGCCAGCGCAGCGTGATAATGACCACCGCCACCCCGTAGACCAACATGCCCAGCAGCAGCAGCGGCACATTCGCCCCCTGGATGCTCTGCCAGAACGCCGCCGGGTCAAGCTCCCGGAACGCCAGCCACAAGAACAGCGCACTTACCAAGATGCCGACGATGACGGCGATTTGTCTGCGGGTCATATGGGGTGGGTCACTTTCGTCATAACGGGCAAAACGAACGCATTGTAGCAACCTGCCACGCGGAAACCTAGCTAAAACGCGCCATAGGCAAAGTAGCCCACACCCGGCAGCACCACCGCTGTGATGCCCACCAGCACCCCAAACGCAAATCCCTGCCGCAGCAGCGGCAGCCGCGTGAGCGTGACGCCGCCCAGCACCCGCGCCCCCACTGCCACCACACCAAATACCGCGCCCGCCAGCCGCCACTCCGCTAGCACAGGTGCCAGCAGCAGCCCGCCCACGCACATTGCCACCGCCAGTGCCCGGTCACCCGCCCGCCCACTTTGAATGCCCACGGTCACGTTACCCAACAGCCACATAACCGCGCCGTAGCCCGCCCCGTGCAGCGCTTGCTCCCCGATGTAGCGCCCGTCCAGGGCACGCACACTGAACAGCGCAAACAGCGCGAACAAGAGCGCACTGCTGGCAATTTGCAGCGCCAGTTCACTCAGGCTCAGGCGGTTCGGGTCGCTAAGGAACACAAACAGCCCACCGTACAGCACCCCCACGAGCACGTTTGCCAGCAGTTCCAGTGTGCCGGGGTTGTAGCGCCACGCCAGCCCAAAGCTCATCCAGGCGGTGTACACAATCGTAGTGAGTGCAATCGTGTTTTGCAGGCGATGGGTCATGGTGGGGGTGGTTGCTCCTGTTGGTGGATGACTGCTGTTGCGCAGCGCCCGACTATACACACATTTTACGCCTTGCACATACCCCGGTGACAACCACGCGTATACTGAAAATATGCAACGTATCCAATATTTAAGAGGAAACACCCATGCCTGACCACTACCCGCCGGGACCGCCCCGCAAGCCGATTGTTGGCAGTATGCTGGACTTCCGGCGCGACCGCCTGACGTTCATCGAGCACTGCCGTGACACCTACGGCGACATCGCCTACACCCGCATCATGGACAGGCACGTGTATATGCTGTTCAACGCGGAAGACATTCACTACATGCTCGTCAAAAACGCGCAGCACCTCATCAAGCCGCCTGTGCAGCGCCGCAATCTCGGTCGCCTGCTGGGTGATGGGCTGCTCACCAGCGACGGCGGCTACTGGCGCCAGCAGCGCAAGCTAATTCAGCCCGCGTTCCACATGCAGCGCATTGCCAGCTATGGGGACACGATGGTGCACTACACGCAGCAAACGGTAGCGCAGTGGCGCAACGAGCCGGAAATAGACGCACACGAGGCGATGATGCACCTCACAATGCAAATCGTCGCCAAGGCGCTGTTCGACGCAGAAGTGACGGACGAGGCAGACGACATCAGCCGCGCTGTGACTAACGCGATTGACGCGACCAGCAAGGTGCTCATGCGCCCGGCGCGCCAGCTTTTTATGTGGGCACCCACAACCATCAACCAGACGCGGCGCGAGGCAACACGCACACTGGACGCTGTGGTATACGGCTTCATCCGAGATCGGCGGGCAGCCGGCAACCCGGACACCGGCGACCTGCTCTCGATGCTCATGCGGGCAACCTACGAGGACGGCAGCACCATGAGCGAAAAGGCACTGCGCGACGAGATTATCACGCTGTTTGTTGCCGGGCACGAAACAACCGCGAATGCGCTCACCTGGGCACTGTACCTGCTGGCACAGCACCCAGACGTGTACGCAAAGGCAACCCAGGCGGTAGACGACACACTCGGCGGCAGGGCGGCAGCCATGGCAGATTTGCCCGCGCTGGCGTACATCCAGTGGATCGTACAGGAGTCCATGCGCTTGTACCCACCTGCATGGGTGCTTTCCCGCGCGACAACCGCCCCACTCACCGTGCGGGGCTATGAGCTACCCGTGGGTGCCATTGTTCTGGCTAGCCCGTGGGCGATGCACCGCCACCCCGCCTACTGGTACGAACCAGACACATTCCGCCCGGAGCGCTTCGCCACCCACGAGGACAAGCTCAAGGCGGCATACTTTCCGTTTGGCGGCGGACCGCGCGTGTGCGTGGGCAACAGCTTCGCCATGATGGAGATGGTGCTGGTGCTGGCGACGCTATTGCAACACTTCTGCTTTGAGATGGTGCCAGGGCAAGCGATTGAGCCGGAGCCAGTCGTCACGCTGCGCCCGAACACGGCAGTTCGTATGCGTATGGTGCAGCGCCAGCAACAAGCGGAACCTGCCTAGCGCTTGCCCGCAGCGTTGTGTGCCAGCCGGATGGGGCGCGGCAGGCGGTACTTGGGGCTGGTGACGATGGCAAGCACCAGTGCCGAGGTGAGGTCTGCCATGTGCCCGACGGAGACGTAAACGTGCTTTACTCGGTCGCGGGTGCGCAGCGCTGCCCCAATCGTTTCGTCTTTGTCGGTAATCAGGCTGTAGCTGCCCTTCATCGCGCCGGGGTCATCGTACTTGCCGATGAAGTGCGTTTTGCCCACACCAATGGTTGGGCGCTCCAGCCAAAGCCCCATGTGCGCTGCAATCCCCGTGCGGCGTGGGTGGATGCGCCCCATGCCGTCGAAAATGAACACGTCCGGTGTGTGCTGGAGCTTACCGAACGCCTCCACCAGCACCGGACCTTCTCGGAACGTGAGCAGCCCCGGAATATAAGGGAACGGCGTGGGCTGCTGCGCTGTGACGGTTTCGATTAGTTCCATAGCCGGGTAGCTGAGCACAACCACCGCCGCCGTCGAGACGTTGTCTTTCACGCTGACGTCTACGCCAGCGATGGTGTGAATGGCGTTGAAGTCCAGCGGCGTGTCGTCAATGAGCTTGCCCGCCAGTTGCTTCTGGATGGCAATTGCTTCTTGTGGGGACACATCCCAGCGGTGCAACTGCTTTAGTGGAACACCTACCATCCGTCGTTGCCGGGGTGCACATTGCTGTAGTGCACGGCGTAGCGCTTTTCCGCCATCATGTCGTCAACGGTTTCCTTCCAGCGCTTGTAGTGCTCGGTCTCGCGGTGGGCGGCGTGGTCGCTCCTATCGTGATATGCCTCGTACAGCACAAAGCGGTTGGGGTCGTCGTGCTGCTGGATTACGTCGAAGCGGGCACAGCCGGGTTCCTGCACGCTGTTGCGGGCGTTGTCTTCGCTTGCGGCTTTAAACGCTTCTACCGATTCGGGCTTCACATGGATGTAAACAAGCATGATGTGCATGGGGCGCTCCTCGTGTGTGGAAGTGACACTTAATGTGCCTTAATCGTACCACGCACATGCCGTCCATCACACCTGCACAGGGGCAGCCCCCGCATCCGGTCCGTTGCCCGTACCCAGACCGATACCCGCACCCGCTGTCGGCTCATCCGACGCGGGGATCGCTGCCTGGATTTCCATTGCCAGCGGTATCCGCACCCAGAAGTCCGCCCCGTCGGTGTAGTCCGGGTTGTGCTCCACGCTGCCGTCCTGCAAGTCCATCAACTGGCGGGCAATCCACAGCCCTAGCCCGGTGCTCGTCTCGCTGCCTGTGGGTTGGTTACCCAGCTTGCCAAACGGCTTAAACAGGTCTTCTGCCCTATCCATGGGAATGCCATCGCCCTCGTCAAGGACGTGCAGCACGTAGGATTCGCCTGCCACGGTGCCGTTTAGCCGGACGGTAGACCCCTGAGAACTATACTTGACTGCGTTGCTCATCAGGTTGGAAATCACCTGCTTCAGCCGTTTCGGGTCGCCATAGACGACGCCGGGCGCGAGGTTGCTTTCTACGGTGATGTCTTTCTTGTCCGTTAATGTCTGGTAATCGTGCACTACATCGTGCACCACATCGCCAATCGGCACAGGTTGTCGCTCCACCTGCACCACTTCGTCGCGCAGCAGGTCTAGCTCCAAAAAGTCCGTGATGATCGCTTCCATGGTCGCGGTGTGACGATGCGCCATCGTCATGTAATTTTTGACCTCGGTCTTGGTGGCAATCTCCGGCTCAAGCAGCGCCAAGATCAGGTTCAGGCTGTGCAGCGGGTTCTTCAGGTCGTGTGAGGCGATACGCATTAGTTGGGTTTTGGCGGCGTTGGCATGTTGTAACGTGTTCATCATGCGCTGGCGCTCGTCTGCCAGGCTTTTCAGTTGAAGCTGCGTTTCGATGCGAACGCGGATGATAGATAGCGTTAGCGGCTTGGTGATGTAGTCGTTGGCACCCTGCTTTAGCCCCTCGGTGATGTCCTTGGTGTTGGCGCGGGCGCTCAGCAGCATCACGGGGAGCTGCTGCATGTCGTAGCGTTTGCGGATCTCGTGCAGCACTGCCAGCCCGTCCATCTCTGGCATAATGATGTCCAATATCACCAGGTCGAATCGCTGGGCGTCCAACTGCTTGAGCGCGTCTGCACCACTGTAAGCGACGGTTGCCTCGTGCCCCATCATGCGGTGCACCAGGCGCTCCAGCAGGTTAGCGTTTTCTTTTGTGTCGTCCACGATCAAAATTTTTGCGATGCTCGTGCCCATCTTAAGACTCCAACGGCAGCTTGTTGCACGGTAAACAAATTGTAGAGTTAACTCTCAATTGATTCAACAGGACTTATTGCTTGTATCCAAATTGTAACAAGTATTAAACTCTTGCCACCAACACCTCGCTTTACCCTTCAGCGTTGCGGCAGCGTAGAGTCTAACGCAGATTGGTTTATTACTAAAGACATTCAAGCTATTTCTGAATATAATAAACGACAATCTAACCGTTTTCGGACGTTTCCGCGGTCGGCAAGCTAGGTGTCGCGGCGCTTCCGCTGCGCTTGTTTGTGCTCCACCGCCGCTAGCTCTTTGATGTACTCAAACGCCTTGTCCCGATCCTCGAAGATCGGTAAGTATGCCTCTGCGGTGTGCTTGGCAAGCAAATCTCTCAATAGCTGGATCATCTGGTCTTGGCTGACGAACACCCCGCGCGTAAGCGGGTCAGCGGCAGCGCCCCGGCGCGGTACCCCATGCAGCTTGCTGCCCTCAATGACATTCGGAAAGTCCATGCTCACCCGCCTGGCGTCGATCAGCAAATAAAGGTTATCGTTCTCTAGTCCCACCTCACGCAGCATGTCCTCAATGGCGTCGAAATGCTGCGTGATTTCCTCTGCCGTGATGCTGCCTTCCAACTCCAGGATGGCAACGGTGGGTTCTTGGGAGTACAACTCTAGGCGGAAGCTCATAGGGTCTCGTTCTTTTTCAATCTGGCATCCACACGGGCGGCAACCAGGGCAACACACCCCGCGTGCACAGATATTATAGGGCAAACCGTGAATTACGGCACAATCCACCACGCCGCACCCCGGAAGTATGCCCAATAACACCTGACAAACCGTTTTCTCCATAACAGTATATTAATTTCATAGATTCGGGTGCTAATGTTACACTAGACATTGAAAACAACACGAAGGGCAAACCAGAACTATGACAGACAACAGCGGAACGGATGACGCAAAGCTCATCCATACCCCTGAAGGCATGGCAGAACCACTCATCGTTATCGCTTCTAACCGTGGACCGTATTCATTCGAGATTGACTCTGAAAAGGGTGAACTGGTTGCGCAGCGCGGTACCGGGGGGCTGGTTACAGCGCTGATGGCACTCGCCCAGCGCTACGATGTGCTGTGGGTTTCTAGCGCACTGGGCAAGGGAGACCGCCAGTGGGCAAAAGAACACGCCGGCGAGCCGGAGGACGTGGAGGGCATCACCCTGCACATGATCCAGCCGGACAAAGACGCCTACAACCAGTACTACAACATGATCGCCAACCCACTGCTGTGGTTCATCCAGCACGAAATGTGGGACGTTCCGCGCACGCCCAGCATCAACAAGGACATGTGGACGGCGTGGGAAAACGGTTATGTGGCAGTGAACAAGCTATTTGCGGAGTCCATCGCCAAGATACTCGATAAAGAGCCTGCCGACCGTCCCATCATCGTGATGCCGCAGGACTATCACCTGTATCTTGTGCCCAAGTACCTGCGCGAACTGGTGGGACCGCGTGTGCAAATCCAGCCGTTCTTGCATATCCCTTGGCCCGGACCTGACTCCTGGCGCTTGCTGCCGGGGCAAATGCGCTCCCTGCTGCTGGAAAGTATGCTGCAAGCAGACCGCATCGGCTTCCAGACGAAGAAGGACGCCTTTAACTTTGTGCAGACTGCCCGCTTCTATGTAGAAGGCGCACACTCCCGTGGCAGCCGCGATTCTATCGAGTACCAGGGGCGCAAAATCCACGCCAAGACGTACCCCATCTCCATTGATGTGGAAAAGGTGGATAGCATCACAGACGAACCGAGCACCCGCCTGCAAAAGAACCAACTCATGAGCATGGTTGGTGACCTCAAGCTGATCTTGCGTGTAGACCGGGTGGAACCGAGCAAGAACATCCTACGCGGGCTAGAGGCATACCGTGGACTGCTAGAGCGCTACCCGGAGCACCGTGGGCAGGTGCAGATGATGATGCTGCTGGTGCCATCGCGTATGCAGGTGGAGGAGTACTCCAATTACCTGCAAGACATCATGGCGGAGGCAGGTATGGTTAACGCCACGTTCAGTCAGGAGTTCTGGGAGCCAGTGCGGATCGTGGTGGGTAATAACTACGCTCGTGCCATCGCTGCCATGCAACTGTTCGACATATTGCTGGTCAACCCGATTGCCGACGGCATGAACCTCGTCGCTAAAGAAGGGGCACTCGTCAACAACCGCGATGGTGTGCTGGTGCTGAGCGAGAACGCAGGGGCAGTATACGAACTGGGCGACGATGCGCTGGTCGTTAGCCCGTTCGACACCTACGGCACCGCCAACGCCATGCACAAAGCGCTGACCATGGACCCCAACGAACGACGAGAGCGCTCCGAGAATATGCGGGCGCACGTCCGCCGCGCAGATGTGCGCCAGTGGTTCGCCAATCAGGTTCAGGACGCGGTTAATGCGCTAGAAAGCCAATCCAAAAACGCAGAAACATCCTCCACCGACGAAGCGGTCAAATCCGCATAGCGTGTGACGAGTTCGGGTGTGTCGCCCTCGTGCTGCACACCCATCCCTAGCGCAAAGCACGTCCCCGCCTCGCGCAGTTCCCCGGCAACGCGCAGCGCATCGGCGTCGGTCACATCATCCCCCAGGTAAATCACCGCATGCAGTGTGTAACGCTCAATGAGCGACTTAAACGCCGTCCCCTTGTTCACCTGCACGGGCGGGCGCAGCTCGAACACCATCTTGCCGCTGTGCACATGGATGTCGTGCTGCTTGGCAACGTCTTCCAGCACGGGGAGCATCTGCTCAGCGGTTTGGGCGGGGTTTGCCGTCTGCCGATAGTGCACGGAGGCAGATGCCCCTTTATCCTCGATGTGCATCCCGTCTACCAGCTTGGGGCGTGCCGCTTCCATGGTCGCTTCCAGGTTCGGGCGGTACTTCGCCACCCGTGTGTCCACGATGACCGTATCGCCCTGCCACTGCTCCATGCCGTGGTTGCCCACGTACACCGCACCGTTGATGCCCACACGCCCGTGAATGTCTTTTGCCGCCCGCCCGCTGACGAACGCCAGCAGCGCCAGCTTGGGCTGCATAGACAGCAGCGCGTCCTTGCTTTGCGGCAGCACGATAGCATCTTCGGGTTTGTCCACAATCGGGCTAAGCGTGCCGTCCACATCGCTTACCACGCCAATTTTGCCCTTGCTGACGAACTCCGCCAGCAACGTATCTTTCGCTTCGCTCCAGTGCATGTCTCTTCTCTCTCCAATGATCCTGTGTCGTTTGGGTGGGGCACCCAAACTATACCAAACCCACGCTTCACCTGCTGTATACACAATTGCACGCGCACAAAAATAGCGAAAAAACGTAAAAACCCGTACAATCGGGGCATTATTTCGTTGACACTTACCGACCCGGGGGTCTTATGCCCACATCCGACGTACTCAACCTGCAAGACGTGCTCGACGGATTCGGGCACGCGGTGCTGGTCTTCACAACAGACGGCGAGTTAAGTAACTACAACCGCACCGCCGGGGCACTCTTCGGCGCAGACTGGAAAATCCTCAAAGAACAGGGCTGGAAGGCGGCAGAGAACCTGTTCAAGCCGTACGCCATCGGCACAAAGGGCGACGACACCACCCTCAACGACATCCGCAAGGAGGCGATTCAGTCCGGGCGCCCGGTGCGCTTCCAAATTCTGCTGCGCGGGGAGTTCGTGCCGTGCTGGGCGAGCGCTGTGCCGGGCGACAAGGGTGCGCTGTACACCATGCTGACCATTGATAAGCCCGACTGGACAGCAATGACCGACCTCATCGACCTGTTCCGCAAGGAGGTTAAGGAAACCGTCGCCGCCACCCGTGGGCACATCGACATCATCACCAACAGCATGGGCATGGTCAAACCCGAAGACCCGGTGAAAAACCTCACCAAGCGCATTGGCGGATTTAACCGCCTCATCGACATGCAAATGTTCCGCATCAACGAACTCATCACACAGATGGAACGCATGGAAGACCTGCGCACCGGGGCGCTGCGCGAACTCGCACGTACCAACCGCAAAAAGGTCAACCTGGAGTACTGGATGGAGGACTTCATTGAGGAGATGGAGCACGTTGACCTGCTGGACCCGGAAACCGAAGACCACGACTACCGCAGCCGCATCACGACCCTGTTCGAGGACGACGACCTGCACGTTAGCGCGTCGACCACACTGCTCACGCGGGTGCTGCGGGATATCCTGCGCAACGCCATCATGTACAGCATGAAGGCAACGCCCATCGAGATCAAAGCGTTTAAGGTCGGCGACTTCGTGCAAATCAGCATCAAGGACGAGGGTTACGGCATCCGAGAAAAAGAGCGCGACCGTGTGTTCACACCGTTCCAGCGGGCACGCCAGCCGCAAATCATCAGCGAGTTCGGCTATGGGCTGAGCCTGTACCTGTGCAAGCACGAGGTGGAAGCAATGAACGGCAAGCTGTGGTTCGACAGCGAGGAGAAGGTCGGCAGCACTTTCAGCTTTAAGCTCCCCGCCTGGCGAGATGCCACGACGGAGTCTTCAGTTGACGGTAATCAGTTGCCAGTTTCCAGTTGATCGTGCCAGTGACGACCGTAAACAAATGGTCAATGGGGTCTGCCAGTGAACTCGAATATCAGTTGATTCTTGCACATGATCTCAAGCTTTTGCATGATGACACGCAGATGACTTTGAACGAGAATCTGTCCGAAGTGAAACGAATACTCACAGGTCTCACCAAACGGGTTCGCAGCAGATAAACCTGAACCTACCATGTTTGCCACTGTGCACTGAAAACCATCTACTGACAACTGTTCACTAATTACTGAAAACAACCCACCTATGCGCCTTGAATTCCTAGACCGCCAACTGTTCGACTTTCTCATCTACTTCGTGTTTACCACCGGCGTGATTGCCGCCGTCATCCGCCTATACCGGGACTTCACCCGCCCGCTACCAGCGGATAAGCACCCCGACGATGACACCCACGAGCGCATCGACGACACACGCCCCCGTCCCCCTAGCGCCTAAACGCGGTACAATGCCCGTGGACAACTGACGATTCATCGCACCATCCACGGGAAAGGAAAACCCCTGTGATTGACATCAACCTCATCCGCAATGAGCCGGACTGGGTGAAAGCACAAATGGACAAGCTGGGCGATGCTTCTGCCAAGGCAAGGGTGGATAGCATCAGCGAGCTAGACGAACGCCGCCGCACCCTGCTCACCGCAGCAGAAACGCTACAAGCAACCCGCAACCGCCTGAACAAGAAGATGGGTCCGCTGCGCGGCAACAAAAAGCTGGACGATGGCGTGAAAGCAGCGCTCATGGCGCGGGCGGCAGAGGCAATCGGCGCGGGCAACTATGACGAGGCGGAACAAATCATGGAAGGCAGCGCCAATGACGTAGAACCCGCCGCCGACCCCGACGTCAACGCCGCCATGCAGTCGCTAGTCGACGTGCTAAAGGGCATGAGCGACCGCTACAGCGACTATCAGGACGAAATCCGCACGGTGGAGGCATCCCTGAACGAGAACATGCTCTGGATCCCCAACCTGCCGCACGACACCACGCCCGTCGGCGCAGGGGAGGAAGAAAACGTGCCTTGGGAGCCAGAAGGCGAGTTCCGCGAGTTCGATTTTGAGATCAAGCCCCACTGGGAACTGGGCGAAGCGCTCAACATGATAGACTTGGAGCGCGGCGTGAAGCTGCACGGCACACGCGGTTATGTGCTGCGGGGCTGGGGGGCGCGGTTGCAGCGGGCGCTCGTCAGCTTCTTCCTGGACATGGCGCGTGAGAAGGGCTTTGAGGAGTTCTACTTGCCGTACATGGTGCTGCCGGAGATGCTAGAAGGTGCTGCACAGTTCCCCAAGTTCCGCGACACCGTCTACGAAGACCGTGACGCGGGCTTTGTCATGATCCCCACGTCGGAAGTCGCGCTGACTAACCTGCACCGTGACGAAATATTGGACGAGGCAGACCTGCCACTGTACTACGCCGCGCACACACCCTGCTTTCGCCGAGAGCAGATGAGCGCGGGTAGCGCCGTACGCGGCATCAAGCGTGTGCACCAGTTCGAAAAAGTAGAAATGTTCAAGTTCACCACGCCGGAAACCAGCTATGACGAGCTAGAATCCCTGACAGAGGCAGCAGCAGACATCGCCCGTGCGCTCAAGATTCCGTTTCGGCGGTTGGTGATCTGCTCTGGTGACCTGGGCTTTGGCGCAACTAAGAAATATGACGTTGAACTGTGGGCACCCGGCAGTGAGGAGTGGCTAGAAGTAAGCAGTTGCAGCAACACCGAAGCATTCCAGGCACGCCGCGCCAACATCCGCTACCGCCCCACAGAAGGCAAACGGAACGAGTTCGTGCACACGCTCAATGGCAGCGGGCTGGCAACGCCGCGTGTTATCATCGCCATCATGGAAAACTACCAGCGGGCAGACGGCAGCATTGAGGTTCCCAATGTGTTGCGTCCGTACCTCGGCGTGGACGAAATCACGTCTTAATGTCGAAAATGGTGCGACGTTGGGGGGGCAGCGCGTGCTGTACCCCTGCTAGCGTAGATCATCTACCCGGCGGGCAAGAACGCTTACGTGTACACGCCGGGCACCAGCACGATTACCATGCTACAGGGCAATGACCTGCCCACGAGCGGCGCTGTGATGCCGGATTTCTCTGTGTACGTGAGTGGTTTGCTTGCGGACTAACCCGACGCTTGCAGGCACACCCATCGCCGTTTAAAGTTACGCGGAGAGATGGTAAGAGGTGAGTGTCAACCGAATGCCCCGAATTAATCTGAACCATGACGGTGAACTGTATGACAACGACCCGCTGCAACCACCCATCCGGCAGATTACCGCCATACCGACCAAGCGAAAATCCCGCATATGGCGCTACTTGACGTTCTGGTTCCGGCCGCTGACGAGTGCTGTTGGCGTTGAGGTCGCGCTTATCGTAGCAGGTCCCGTAGTTGTGATGATCTTGATTGCGCTGTTCAGCCTTAGCCCGCTTTAGCCTCATCCGCCAGCAGCGGCAGTCACCGTCAGTTGCTGATCTGCCAATTCCGCGTTTGCTGTTGCCGCCGCAGATGTCGCTGTCGCGCCGATTTCCTCGTCGGAAAGAGACGCCTGTGCCGTTTGTGTGCCGCGCAGCACCGCGCCCCCCGTCGCCGTCTGCCGGACTTCGCTCAGTTCTGGTTCGGCAATCACCTGCCCGGTGGGAATTGGCGTAAAGCCGCCATCTGCTGCTGCCTGTGTTGCGGTTGCCACTACTACTGTCGCCAGGTCACGGTTGGGGAAGTTCTCTAGCGTAGCCTCAAACTGCGCCGCCTGCCCTGTGCTGCGCGGGATGTACTCCTGCGCAAACGCATTCACCGTTGCAGCATCGCGCGTGTACAGCCGCTGGAACTCCTCCGCTGGTGCTTCCACATCAAACATAACAATTGCCACCGTGTACAACAGGAACAGCACAAAAATCCCGCCGCCAAACCACAACCCGAACCGCAGGTTACGCGCACGCACATCTGCCCCCAGCACCTTTTCTAGCGCCGATAGGTCGTATCCCATGCTCATGTCCACAATCGAAGCGTCGCCTACAGGTGATTGTGCGCCGGGTGCCGCTTGTATCACAATCATTTTGCTGCCCAGCGCCCGTGCTTGCTCAATCGTCGCCGTCAATTCACTATCCTGCGTGGCAGAAACAACGGCAATCAGCGTTGCCCGCGCAGAAAGCGGCACCAGGTCATAGTCGTTTGCTTGTAGGTCGCGTGCCAACCGCTGCGCCAGCGCCTCGTCCGCCGCTGCATACGCAATCGTGATTTTGCTCATAACATCCTGAGTTGTCTGTCAAGTTGAATAGGTAGGAAGAAGGGTGCCCAGGTAAGCAGTTCGCCCACCCAGGCAGGAGGGCATGTTAGCCCAGGTTCGCCAGTTCTTCGTCAATGATCTGGCGGAATGTGTCTATAGGCACCGCGCCATTTACAAAGCGCCCGTTGATGAAGAACGCAGGGGTGCCACGAATGCCTAGCTCACGCGCATATGCTTCGTCTGCACGTATCTCGTCAATGTGGGTGCCCGCATCAA
The DNA here is from genome assembly GCA_964451095.1 of uncultured Anaerolineaceae bacterium. GTDB lineage: Bacteria > Chloroflexota > Anaerolineae > Aggregatilineales > Phototrophicaceae > DAOTTY01. The sequence goes on along the minus strand of CAYVGI010000035.1, from coordinate 20,059 downwards.
AACAGGTGCGGAATGCTTCTACATCTAGCCCAATTTCTTCCGCAAATGAGTACAGCATTTCCGCATCGCTGATGTTGCCGCTGTTGGCAAACAGCACGTCGTGATACTCCCAGAACATGTCCTGGTCGTGGGCACACTCCGCAGCAGATGCGATAACGGGCGACGCCTGCGGCGAGATCACCGGGAAGTCCATGTAGATGAAGCGTACCTGGTCGCCATATTCGTCCATCAGCGTCGGCAGGGTTTCCGTCGCAAAGCGCCCACAGAACCCGCACATAAAGTCGCTGAACTCAATAATGGTAATCGGCCCGTCTGGGTTGCCCATGTACGGGTCATCGTCGTCCATCACCACTTCAATTCGGTCGCCATCTTCCGGTCCGCGCGTGGTGCTAATGCCCGCATCCTCGAACACATCTACCACGGCGCGGCGCACGGTCGCCTCAAGGTCTGCCGGCAGTTCCGCGCCGCCGCCGCCAGATGGGAACGCAAAGCTGCCCATCAGCGTGCCGACAATGAAAAACACGACCGCGATCAACACGTAGTTCAGCACCACACGCGGCACCATAATCACATCGTCTGGCATGGCAGCGGGTGTGCTCATCGGTGCATCGGTCTTGTCTTCGCTGCTCGTCAGTGCGTCATAGTTAACGACGACCGCGTCGTCGTCCATCTTCGGGGTTTTATCGGGGGCATCGGTGTTGGCGGGTGGCGTTGATGTCGTCTCGTCGCGCTCGTCTGGCGTTTGTGGATTTTCCGTCACAGAGTTACCTCACTACACAGGCGGTTTGCATGGACGAAATATACTAAACCGCCTACCCGGTGGCAATGTCTGCTCGTACAATACTCCCCTTTCGGATGAAACTTTCACAATTGCCCCCGCTTTTAACGCCCAATTGCGGAAAAATAGCATATAATGACGCACGAATCGCAACACATGAAAAATGTATACATTCACGAGGAGTTTCGCCTTTGGAGCATCTACTGAGCGGCATGATCGTTCGGGAGCAGAGCGGCTTCTTCTGGGTTGAGGTCCCCGAAGAAGACCACAAAATCTACCAAACTCGCCTGCGCGGCAAACTGATGGAAGACGCGCAATCTGCGGACATCGCCGCCATTGGCGACCGCGTGCAGATACAAGTATCCCAAAACGAAGACCTAGACAACATCGGCACGATTATCCAGGTGGAACCGCGCAGCAACGTGCTTTCCCGCGCCGTTCGCACCACAGGCAACCGGGGCGCAGGCGCACCGGAACGCCAACAGGTGATCGTCGCCAATGCCGACCAGGCGCTGTTCGTTTTCGCAGCAGCCCACCCTAACCCCAACCTGCGGATGCTTGATCGTTTCCTCATCGCTGGCGAGGCATCTGGCATTGAGCAACTGACCATCGTCGTCAACAAAACCGACCTGGTACCGCCGGAAATCACAGAGCACCGATTTAGCGACTACATCGCCATGGGTTACAACATTTTGTGCACCAGCGCCAAAACGGGCACAGGCGTAGATACCCTGCAAGCGATGCTCCGTGGCAAGCTGTCCGTGTTTACCGGTCCCTCCGGTGTAGGCAAAACCAGCCTGCTTAACGCAATCCAACCCGAACTCGGACGCGCCGTGAAAGCAGTGAGCCAGATGCGCAAAGAGGGCGTGCACACCACCCGCGATAGTGCCCTGGTTAAATTGCACCCCGGCAGCTACATTGCAGACACACCCGGTATCCGCAACCTGTCCATCTGGGATGTAGAGCCTACAGAACTCGACGGTTACTTCCGTGATATTGCCCCCTTCGTGCCAGACTGCAAGTTTAGCGACTGTACCCACGACGACGAACCCGGCTGTGCCGTGCGCCGTGCCGTGCACGACGAGAAGATCAGCAAGCGGCGCTACAAGCACTACCTTGTGCTGCGCGAGGAACTGGAAGGCTCCCTTGCGGTCTACTAATAAATTATGGTGGGGTGCCCTGGGTGTGTGTGCCAGTGTGTTGGCGCTCCTGCTGGTGGGCTGTGGCACACAACAGGGCGTGCCCACCGCCACCCCAAACCGGGAGGCGGTTCAGCAGCAGTCCACGCCCACCCCACCGCCCTGGCAGGAACCATTTGTGCCCGTCACGCTAGACAACGTCGATACAGTGCGGCAGGTCGGCAGGCTAGACCCACCCACGGCAGACAGCGGTTCCATCTTCACCCATGCGTTCTCGATTGATGGCACGCGCCTTGCCGGGCTAAACCGCAGCCAGATCATCGTCTGGGATGTCGTCCTGGGCGAGCGTGTGTTCGCTGTCCCACGGGTAGACGCACAGGATGTGTTCTTCTCACCGGACAAGACTGAACTGTACACGCTGGACGGCGACGGCAACGTCAACGTGCTGGACGGCGACACGGGTGAGCTGCTAGAGGCATTCCTCACCCACCCGGACTACACGGGCGGTGCCTATACCTACCGCCCCTCCGATGGTTTGCTGGCGGTTGTCAGCATCCAGGGGGACATCCGCGTGTGGGACACGCTCGCCCGCCAGGCAATCGCCAACATGGAGACCACAAACCTCGAAGTGAACACACTAGCCCTCGCGCCCACAGGCACGTTTGCCGCCATCGGAGACAGCACTGGCAATGGTGAGGTGTGGGACTGGGCGACCGACGAGCGTGTGCTGCAAATGGAACAGGACACCGAATTTGCGGTGCAGCAGGTTACGTTTTCGCCAGACGGCACGCATGTCGCGGTTGCCAACGACGAGGACATCCGCGTGTGGGATGTGCCAGCGGCAGCGCTGGACAATGTGCTGCTCACCGGGCGGGGTGGCTCTGCCGATGTGCTGCAATACTCACCGGACGGCACCTACATCATTAACAGTGGCACTGCGGAGGCGATGAACATCTGGGATGCGGCGGCAGGCGACCTGCTAGCGGCACTGCCAGAACTCGGCGGGGAACCCACCCGTGCAGCGTTCTCTCCCAGCGGTGATGTGCTGCTGGCAGCGGTGTTCCAGGGCGGCGTTTACGTGATTGACATGACCTCGTTAAACGACGACACCGTGCGCCGCGCCCAACTGGACGCGACGCCGAACGTGATTGACGTGGCTTGGTCTGACGATGGGCGCACGCTGGCACTGTTCGCAGCGGATGGCTCGGTTTTGGTATATGGGCTGCCGCAGGCACCCGCCGCTGTGGGCACCGAAGAGGCAAGCGCAGACTAAACCCGCACCCGCTCTATCGCTGCATCAATCACCGCCTTTGCCGTCTGCTCTGCCTGCCCCACACAGTCCGGCACACCTACCCCCCGGTACGCACTGCCCGTGACGTAAAGCCCTGGCGGCAGATGTGCCTCAATCGCGTCCACCCGCGCCAGGTGATCGACATCATACTGCGGGTTGCTGCGCCACCAGCGATAAATGCGGTGCATCTGCGGTGCTGCGCTGATGCCCAGCAGGTCTTTTAGTTCGGCGCGTATCGTGTCCATCAGCGTAATGTCGTCGTAGTGCATCACATCTGGACGGCGGCTGCCCCCAAAGAACACCCGCAGCAGCACCGTATCGTCTGGGGCGCGGTGGTCGAACTTGGTAGAGGACACCGTAATCGCATTGATCGGGCGGTTTTCCGTTTTGGGGATGACCAGCCCAAAGCCGTTGATTGGTTTGGTGATGTCCTGGCGGCGGTAAGCCAGCGTGACCGTGCCCGTGCTCACATAGCGGATGTCGCTCAGCAGCGCCGCCGCACCGGGTACGAGTTCCCGCAGCAGGTCTGCGGTGACAAACGCAGGCGTTGCCATAACCACCGCGTCCGCTTGCAGCAATGTGCCGTCTTCTACCTGCACCGCGTAGCTGCCGTCATCGCAATGCGTGACCTGCACAATCTTGCTGTTCAGGCGCAGGTCGGCGTCGGGCAGGTCGTCTAGCAGCGCGTCTACCAGGGCGTTCATCCCCCCCTTAAACGACATAAACATGGATGTTTTCTTATCCGCGTCTGGTCGGGCAGGCGGGCGCTTGCGCCGTGCCGCAAGCATCCCCCGGATGAGGCTGCCGTACTTGCGCTCAATCTGCTGGAAGCGCGGGAACGTCGCCTCCACGCTCTGCTGTTCTGCGTCTGCATTGTAAATGCCAGACATCAACGGCTCTGCAATCTTGTCCAGTGCCTCCGTGCCCAGCCGCCGCGTGATAAAGTCCGACAGCGTTTCGTCGCGCTCGTCCTGCTTGCGCGGGATGAACCAGTCCAGCCCCATGCGCAGCTTGCCTAGCGGCGTAATTAGCGGGGACAGCGCAAACGGCATGAACTTGGTGGGCACGATCAGCAGCACGCCGTCTGGCAGCACCACGGGTTTCCCCTGGTCGAGCACAAACACCCGTCGCATGGCATCGTTGGTGCCCAGCAGCTCGTCGTCGCCCAATCCCAGCGCCTGTGCCATGCGCAGCGCCGCGGGCTTTTGTGTAATGAACGAGTCTGGTCCCGCCTCGACCACATACGGTTCGCTGGCGGCAGTGGGCACCGTTTCCGTGTGGATTTTGCCGCCCCAGCGGTCGCCGCTTTCCAACACCGTAACGTGCAGCGGGGTGTCTGCTTCGGCAGCGGCGCGTTGTAGGTGCCATGCCGTGCTCAGCCCGGCGATGCCGCCCCCGGCAACGACCACACGCAGGCGGTTCGGCGGTTGTGTCGGTGTGTAGGTTGTGGTCATGGTCGTTGCTCCTTCGTGGGTGGGTTTAATCTCAACCGTTGTAGGGACGTTGCAACCAACGCCCCCTGCTAACTAACAAACAAATTGATTACGGGCATTGTGCGCAGGGGCGATGTTGAACTCGCCCCCCGACGCGCCCCTAATTCAGGCTGACGGTGCGTGTTGCCGGGTCGTACGCGCAAAAGGGTTCTTCCGCCATGTAGTCGCCCGTCACGCCGTAGGCGCGGGCGCGGCAGCCACTACACAGCGACTTGAACTGGCACCCGCCGCACTTACCCCCCAGCGCGTCCGGGTCACGGAGCTGTGCGAATAACTCGCTGCCCTGCCAGATGTCACCAAAGGACTGCTGGCGCACGTTGCCTGCCTCCACAGGCAGGTAGCCACACGGGAAGATCTCGCCCCGGTGTGACACAAAGCACACACCCGTACCGGCAAGGCAGCCCTTGGTTGCCGCGTGCATGGATGGGTGACCGTTCACCTGACGGTCGTGACTGGCGGGTAAGTCCTGTGCTAGCCCGCTGCGGCGCTCTTCGGCACGGCGGGTACGCATCACACGGAAGTAGTGCGGCGCACAGGTTGCCTTCAGTTGCAGGTCTGGCTCGTTGCGCTCGGTGTCGTACATCCAATTGAGCACAGACTCGTACTCGCGGGCACTAATCATCTGGTCTTCTGCGATTTGCATACCGCAGCCCACCGGCACCAGCAGGAACAGGTGCAGCCCCACCGCGTCCAGGTCTTTTGCCAGCGCCAACATGCCCTCTAGCTGCGCTTTGTTGTGGTTGGCAACCGTCGTGTTGATCTGCACGGGCAGCCCCACGCGCCGCAGCGCCCTAAAGCCCTCTACTGCTGCGTCAAACGACCCCGCTAGCCCACGGAAAGCATCGTGTGTTGCCGCGTCCACGCCATCAAACGAAATGCTCACCCGCTTCACGCCGCTGTCCTTGATGCGTTGTGCGACCGCGTCGTCAACTTGGGTGCCGTTGGTTGCCAGCGCAACGGGCAGCCCGGCGTCGGCAGCGTAGCGGGCGATCTCGAAAATGTCCGGGCGGAACAGCGGTTCCCCGCCAGAAAGCACAAATACAGGTTTGCCCACAGCGGCAATCTCTTCAATCAGTTGGAACGATTCTTCCGTCGTCAGGTCTTGCGGCATCAGTTGGTCTGCAATGGTGATGCGGCGGCAGTGTACGCACTTCAGGTTACAGCCTGCCGTTGTCTCCCAAAAAACCAGCCGTGGCGGTGGATAACTCATACCGTCCTCATTTCAGTTTGTGGCGCGTTTCGATATTGCCCGCATGATACCGGAACCGGTACCGGGGTGCGCAGTGTCATCCGTCATTTTACTGCGGTGCCCCTGTCACAAATTTAAAGACGTTTGTCACGGTATCCTTTAGAATACTGCTTAGCGCGTTAAGTGCTGCCATAGCAGGTTCTCATGCTATACTCATTGTTATACAATCACTCTCGTGGGTGCCCGCACCGTGCGAGTCCCACCTAAATACTGAAGAGAGGCTGCACATTTATGCTTGCAGAAATCGGATTATTCGCGCTGGCGCTGGCACTAGTAGCATCGCTGTACGCGGTGGTCGCCTCGGTGCTCGGTGCCCGGCGGGGCTCGACGCCGCTTGTGCTAAGCGGGCGCAACGCCGCCCTGCTGACGTTTGTGGCGCTGTTGGTCTCCACTGTCGCGCTGGAAGTCGCGCTGCTCACGCAGCAGTACCAAATTCACTACATCTGGTCGGTCAGCAACCCCAGTATGCCCACCATCTACCGCGTGACGGCACTGTGGGGGTCGCAGGCGGGGTCGCTGCTGTTCTGGTCGTTCCTGATGAGCGGCTTCAGCGCGGTTGCCATCTGGCTAAACTGGAACACCAACCGCCGCCTGATGCCCTACGCCATCGCTTATATGATGGCGGTGTTGGTGTTCTTCCTGGGGCTGTCGCTGTTTATTGAGAACCCATTCACCCGCTACTGGATTGTGAACGGGGAGGTGGCAAACACCGCACTCATCCCGGCAGGTGCCGTAGAGCCAAGCTATGCCAGCCTTGCAGAAAGCGCCCGTGGGCTAAACCCGCTGCTGCGGCACTTCGGCATGGCGATCCACCCGCCGCTGCTGTACCTCGGTTTCGTCGGCTTTGTGATTCCGTTTGCGTTTGCCATGGCGGCACTCGCCAGCGGAGACCTCTCCACGAACTGGATTAAGGCAACCCGCCGCTGGACGCTGGTGGCGTGGCTGTTCCTCAGCCTGGGGCTGCTGCTGGGCGGGCGCTGGGCATACGATGTGCTGGGCTGGGGCGGCTACTGGGGCTGGGACCCGGTGGAAAACGCGGCGTTCCTGCCGTGGCTCACGGGCACGGCACTGCTGCACAGCGTCATGATCCAGGAAAAGCGTGGGATGCTGAAAACCTGGAACATGTTCCTGATTATCGGCACGTTTAGCGCGGTTATCTTTGGCACGTTTGCCACGCGCAGCGGGCTCGTGGAAAGCGTACACAGCTTTGCCCGCAGCGGTATTGGCTTCCCCATGTTCACGTTTTGGGCGGGGTTGTCGCTGGTGTCCGTCTGGCTGATCTTGTGGCGACGCCGACGCGGTGAACTGCGCGACGACCGCGAGTTCGTCAACCTGATGAGCCGTGAAAGCCTGTTTGTCCTCAATAACGTCGTGTTTATGGCGCTGTTCCTGGCGATCTTCTGGGGCAGCTTTGGCGCACCCATCACATCCGAACTGTTCATGGACACCGAAATCACACTCGGCGCGGAGTACTTCCACCGCGTGACGACACCCATGTTTGTGGTGATGTACCTCCTGATGGGCGTGGCACCGCTGGCGGCATGGGGCGCGGTGAGCTTGCCCCGGCTGGGACGGTCGCTGTTGGTGCCGGTGCTGCTCGCACTGGCGACGGTCGGCGGCTTTGCGATGGCAGGCATGAACAGCCCCGGAGCGCTGTTTGGCTACGGTGTGGTGGCGCTCGGCGGCTATGTCGCGCTCTACGAAACGTATCGGGCGGTGGTCGCCCGTGCCAAGCGCGGCGAGAATCCCATCTATGCGCTGGGCAGCGTGATTCGGCGCAACCCGCGTCGTTACGGCGGCTACCTCATCCACCTGGGCGTGACCATCATCGGCATTGGCGTGATCGGCAGCACGCTCTACCAGCAGGAAACGCAGCGCACGCTGGCAGTGGGAGAGAGCTTAGCCATCGGCGGCTATGAAATGCGCTACGACCGCTTCGACGGCGGGCAGATCTCGCAGGACGGGCGCATCATGGACATTGCCAACGTCACGGTCACGCGCAACGGGCGCGACGTGACCACGCTGCGCCCCCGCCGTGACTTCTTCCCCACCGGGCAGGAGGGCATGAACAGCATGACTATCGCCGGGGCGCACAGCACACTCGAAAACGACTTCTACGTGCTGCTGGTGGACTGGGAGCCAGTCAACCAGACGACGGCGACATTTAAGGTGTACGTGAACCCGCTCATTAACCTGATCTGGTGGGGCGGCGCGATCCTCATCGCGGGCACCGTCATGGCAACGTGGCACGTGAACGTAGTACCGCAGCGCGTGCGCCAGCAGGTCTACACGGGCAACAACATAGGAGCAACCACCTGATGAAACAGCAATCACCCACGCGATATATCACAGGCAGGGACGCAGCGTGCTGCGCCCAGCGCCTAGCACGCATCTCTGCTTTTGTTCTGTTTGGTGTCTTTACGCTGCTCGTCATTTTGCTGGCGCTGGCACCCACCGCACTCGCACAAGACACGGGCGTGACTGACGACCAGGTGAACAGCATTGCCAAGCGTATGTACTGCCCGGTGTGCGAGAACATCCCGCTAGACGCCTGTGGCACCGCCGCCTGCGCAGACTGGCGCAGCGAAATCCGGCTGATGCTGGAGGACGGATACACCGAAGAGCAAATCCGGGCGGATTTTGTTGAGCGTTTTGGCGACCGCGTGGTGGGCACACCACAGAACCCGGCGCTGCGTGCAATGTCCCTGGTGACGCCGTGGCTGTTGGCGGCGGGGGCGGTTGTCGTCGCTGTGATGACGCTGCGGGGGTGGCGACATGGCGATGACGCGGTCGTTGCACCATCGCCAGCGAACGAAACTGCCATCGACTACCGGGAACTACTGGAACGAGACTTGAAGGGAGATTTAGGATGACCGATTTCGACTTTGCAACACAGGGGTTGCCTGCTGAGGAAACCCCCACGAAGCGCGGGCTTGGCATGGGCGACTATGCGCTAATCGCCGCGATGGTGGTGGTGGTGGCAGTGGTGGGCTTTGCGCTCGCCCGCCAGAACACCACCCAGCCTATCACCGGGCGTGCCCCGGACTTCGCCTTCACTACGTTTGGCGGCGAGGAGATGTCTTTGCGTGACCTGCGCGGGCAGGTTGTTGTGCTCAACTTCTGGGCAAGCTGGTGCGGTCCGTGCAAGGCGGAGGCACCCGCGCTGCAAGCAACCTACGAGAAATACCAGGGGCAGGGCGTGGCGTTCCTGGGCATCGCCTATGCCGATAACGGTCCCAAATCGCTAGAGTTCCTGGCGGACTACAACATTACTTACCTCAACGCGCCCGACCTGGGCACGCGCATTTCCGAGATATATTCCATCCAGGGTGTACCGGAAACGTTCATCATCGACCAGAACGGCGACGTGGCAGAGTTCATTTTCGCTGGCGTGACCGAGGAGCAACTCAGCACCAGCATAGACCGACTGCTTCAGGAGGGCTAGAACATGAGCAACGTTGGCATCATCATTAGTGTGACCGCTGCGCTCGTTGGGCTGGTGTGGGTGATCTTCCCGTTGCTGGGCGGGCGCTCCAACACAGAAGCTGCGTCTATCGTCCAGCAGAAACAGCGCGAGGCACTGCTTGTGCGCTACGAGCAGGTACTACGCACCATCCGTGACCTGGACGAAGACCAGGCAATGGGCAAGCTGGCACCCGGCATCTACGAAGAAACCCGCGAGGGTTGGGTGCAAACAGGCACGCAAATCCTACAGGCACTGGATGACATGCCGCCTATCGAAGCGCATGCGCTCAGTGATGAGGCGCTAGACGAGCGCATTGAGGCGGAAATCGCACGCTACCTGACCGCGAAAGCAGGGCAGGCGTAGGCACAAATCGGCGGGGCATTCGGCAGGGTGCCTCGCCATAACGCAATGCCGTTACAATCTTCACAACATTTGACGCCTTTTTTATCGCACGTAAATAGCGAGACTTGCCCCGCGCTGCTATAGTGAGTGGCGGGTGCGGGTAATGCCTGCAATAATATGGTGTAACAATTTTGTTGTATTTTGCCTGTAACACAGGCACTGGCACCGTCCAATGAGGATGCGAAGGCACGAGCGAGCAGACGTATGGTAATGCCAAGCGAAACAACCCGTATGGTAAAGGGCTATCAAATCCAGGAACGCATCGGGCAGGGCGGCTTCGGTGCGGTGTATCGCGCCTTCCAGCCTGTGATTGAGCGCGAAGTCGCCATTAAGGTGATCCTGCCGGAATACGCAAACCAGTCCGACTTCATCCGCAACTTTGAGCTAGAGGCGCGGTTGGTCGCCCGACTGGAGCACCCGCACATCGTGCCGCTGTTTGACTTCTGGCGTGACCCACAGGGCGCGTTCATCGTCATGCGTATGATCCGGGGCGGCAGCCTGCGCAACTTGCTAGACCAGGCAGACGGTCCGCTTGCGCCAGAGGCAGTGGTGAACATCATCAGCCAGGTGACCTCCGCGCTGCACATCGCCCACCGCAACAATGTTGTGCACCGAGACATCAAGCCAGAAAACATCCTGCTGGACGAAGACGGCAACGCCTACCTGACCGACTTCGGCATCGCGCTCAAGACCGACGCCGACATCGACAAGTTCGACGAGGACGTGATTTCCGGCTCGCTGGGCTACATGTCACCAGACCAACTGCAAAGCCGTGCCCCCAACCCAACGTTCGACGTGTACAGCCTGGGCATTATGCTGTACGAGATGCTCACCGGGCACTACCCCTACCCGCACGACAACCAGATGCAACTGGTGATGAAGCACCTCAACGACGAGGTGCCGTCCGTCCTGGACATAATGCCGGACTACCCCCACAGCATAGACGACATCGTCCAGCGGGCAACAGCAAAAGCAGCAGACGAGCGCTACGACGACATCCGCGACATGGCACGGGAACTGCAAGCCGTGCTGCTCAACGGTGGCGGCGACCCGGCGGCGATTGATTGGGACGCGGAGTTCATCGAAAACCCGTACAAGGGGCTTAGCCCGTTTGATGAGTCGGACAGTAACGACTTCTACGGGCGCGAGACACTCATCGAAGAGTTAGTAGAGCGCCTCCAGCAGTCGAACTTCCTGGCAGTCGTCGGTCCCAGCGGGTCGGGCAAATCCAGTGTGGTAAACGCCGGTCTGGTACCTGCGCTGCGGCGCGGTGCCATCCCCGGCGCACAGGATTGGTTCAGTGCGTCGTTTGTGCCGGGCAGCAAACCGTTCGAGGCGCTGGAAGCAGCACTGCTCAGCATCACACCCATGAACATGTCTCTGCTAGAGCGGTTGAAGACCGACCCGGACGGACTCATCTGGGCGGCGAAGCGCATTCTCATAGACCGCGAAGACCACCTGCTGCTCGTCATCGACCAGTTTGAGGAGGTGTTCACGCTGGTAGAGGACGAAGCAGAGCGCTTGCAGTTCCTCTCGCTGCTGACGAACGTTATCAACGCGCCAGACGTGCCGATTCATGTGGTGGTTACCTTGAGGGCAGACTTCTACGACCGCCCGCTGTACTACGAGGCGTTCGGCAGCCTGGTGCAGAAGAACACGCAGGTTGTGCTGCCCATGACGCCGTCGGAGATCGAACTTGCCATCACCGGGCCAGCGCAGCGCGTAGGACTACAGGTGGACTCCAACTTTGTGGCGGCGTTGGTGGGTGATGTACAAAAGGAACCCGGCGCACTGCCGCTGCTGCAATACACCCTTACCGAGGCGTTTGAGCACCGCGACAAAAATGTGCTTACGCTGGATGCCTACCACGCCGTGGGCGGTGTGCAGGGCGCACTCGCCCGCCGCGCCGATGAGGTGTTCAAGCAGTTTACCGATCGGCAGAAGCAGGCAACCCGCCAGATCTTCCTGCGCCTCGTCACATTAGGTGAAGGTACCGAGGACACCCGCCGCCGCGCCTCGCGTAAAGAACTGCTGGAAATCGTCAGCGATGTGGATGCCGCCAACACCGTGTTCGACACGTTCGGGCGCTACCGCCTGCTGCTCTTCGACAGCGACCCCAGCACCCGTGCCCCACTCGTAGAAGTCGCCCACGAGGCGCTCATCCGCAACTGGCGGCAACTGCGCGACTGGCTGGACGAAAGCCGTGACGACATCCGCCTGCAACATGCGCTCGCCGCCGCCGCCCACGACTGGCAAGAGAGCGGCAAAGACCGCAGCTACCTGCTGCGCGGCTCGCGGCTGCGCCAGTTCGAGTCCTGGGTCGAGGAAACGTCTGTGCGCCTGCTGGAGGCAGAAACCCAGTTCTTGCACGCCAGCACGCAGGAGCGCCGCCGCCAGGAAACCCGCCAGCGCCGGGCACGGCAAGCGGTTATCCTTAGCTCTCTGGTCGTGAGCATTATCTTGCTGGCGCTCACCGGGTTTGCGTTTAACCGGGGCGTCGTGGCGACGAATGCCCGTGCCACCAGTGATGTGAACGTAACCGCCGCCGTCGCAGCGGAGGCAACCGCCGGGCGCACCGCCGACGAAGCGCAGAGCTTGCTGTGGGCAAACGGTGCGCAGCAGGCGCTCCAGCGGGACGATGTGCTGCTGGCGCGGGCACTGGCGCTGCAAGCAAACGAAATCGACAACCCGGCGCTGTTTACCCAGCGCGTCCTGGCAGAAGCATCGTACTCCCCCGGCTTCCAAAGGCGCCTGGAAGGGCACGCAGACACAGTCGCAGATGTGAAGTACAGCCCCGACGGTAGCCTCATCGCCTCCTCGTCGTTTGATCACTCCATCATCCTGTGGGACACCCAAACTGGCGAACCCATTAGCACCCTGGTTGGGCACGACGGTCCCGTGGTTTCGATTGCCTTCTCCCCGGATGGCACCCGGCTTGCGTCTGGCTCGTTCGACCGCTCCGTCATCATCTGGGATGTCAGCAGCGGTGAGGTGCTGCAACGGATGCGCGGTCACGAAGAATCTGTGCGGGCGGTGGACTACGACCCGGACGGCACGCAGGTGATATCTGCCTCGTTCGACCAAACGCTCATGCTGTGGGACGTCGAAACGGGCGAGCGCGTTCGCACATTTGTCGATGGGCACAGCGACACGATATGGAATGTCGTGTTTAGTCCAGACGGCAGGTGGGTTGTTTCCACCGGGCGTGACAATATGCTGGTGCTGTGGGATGTTGCCAGCGGGCAGGTTTTGCGCGTGCTAGAAGGGCACCAGTCGGTAGTACTCAGCGCAGTGTTCAGCAAAGATGGGCGCACACTGGTGTCATCCGGCGGCGACCGCCGCATCATCCGCTGGGATCTCGCCACGGGCAGCATTATGGGCAACTTTAGCCAGCAGGGTGGCTGGCTGTGGGATGTCGCCCTCAATCCGACGGACACAACTGCCATTGCCGCGTCAGAAGAGGGGCGGCTGACGCTGTGGAACCTGGATACAGGCGCTTTGGTGTTTGGCTTTGAGGGGCACACGGGCGTGGTGCGTGCAGTCGCCTTCAGCCCGTCAGGGCGTACGGTGGTCTGCAGCGGGGAGTATAACAAACTCATCATCTGGTATGTGGTATCCGGCGCAGTCCCGCGCATCTACAGGGTGGTTAACACGACCCCAACCCGAGGGCTGGCGCTGCACCCGGATGGTGATACGTTCCTGTCTGGCTCTGCAGAGGGCAACCTGTACCTTTGGGACATGAACGCATCAGACCCGATTGCCGTCTACAGCGGTGGCACGATAGAAATGAACCAGGTTGCGATTAGCCCAGACGGTAAGCTGGCGTTGTCTACATCTGTGGGCGGTATGGTCGAGGTGTGGGACTTAGAAGCCGGACAGATGATACGCCAACTGAACGGGCACACCGACGACGGCACACACGTCACGTTTGCCCGCGATGGCATGAGCGCATTTTCTACCGGATATGACGGGCAAATCATCCGCTGGGACATCGCCACCGGGCGCATCCTGCAAAAGTACGAAGGGCACAGCGACCGCGTGTGGAATCTTGAGCTTTCTGAGGACGGCAGCAGGGCAGTTTCCGCCTCATCGGACGGAACAGCCATCTTATGGGATGTTGAGACGGGCGATGTGTTACAGAAGTACCAGGGGCACTCCGACACCGTATTCTACGTGGCGTTTAGCCCAGACGAACAGATGATTGCCACCGCCTCCCGCGACCGTACCCTCATGCTGTGGGACACCGGCACAGGCGCAAGCCTGCTCACGCTGACCGGGCACGCCGACTGGGTGTGGCGTGCACAGTTCAGCGCCGACGGTACCCGCCTGCTTTCCTCGTCGGAGGACCGAACCATCCGCCTGTGGGACCTGGAAGAAGGGCGCTTGCTGCGAACCTACGCCGGGCACTACGATCATGTCGATGAGGTGCTGTTCATTGAGGACGACACCGCGTTTTTGTCCGCCTCCCGCGACAAAACGATGATGCTGTGGCGCTTCGATGTACAGGAAAACCTGATGGAATGGACACGGCAAAACCGCGCGGTGCGCGACTTCACCTGCCTGGAGCGTGAGGAGTTCCTTATCGAACCCTATTGCGACGACGCCACCCCCGCGCCCTAGCCTTGCTAACTGATTTCGTACGGTGCACAATACGTCCATGACAAACCACACGGACTTACACATGCACACCACCGCGTCCGACGGGGACTACCCGCCGGAAACACTCGTGCAGATGGCACACGAGCGCCACCTGACCACCATTGCGATCACCGACCACGACACCACCGACGGCGTAGCACCCGCGCAGGCAGCGGCGGCACCCCACAACATGGTTGTGATACCGGGAATCGAACTGAGTGCAGAAACAGAAACCGACGGCGATGTGCACATGCTTGGCTACTTCGTCGATGTAAACGACACCGCCTTCCAATCGCGCCTGCAAGACTTCCGCGAGAACCGTTACCACCGGGGGCGGGCAATCGTGCGCAAGCTAGCGGACATCGGCATCGAGCTAGACTGGTCAATGGTGGAGGAAATCGCCGACGGTGCTCCTATCACGCGCCCGCACATCGCGCGTGCACTGCAACGCGCTGGCTACGTAGACAGCCTGCAAGACGCATTCGACCAATACCTCGCAGATGGTGCCCCCGCCTATGTCGCCCGCCAGCGCATGGCACCAGAAGAAGCAGTTGATCTCATCCAGAGTGCCGGCGGCGTGGCAGTGATCGCGCATCCGGGGCTGGTCAAGCAGTACGAACCTGTATTGCAGCGGCTCATCCCCGCCGGGCTAGACGGCGTTGAGGTATTCCACCCCAAAAACCCGCCGGAAGTCACCGAGCGCGTGCAGGAAATCGCCCACCGCCACAATCTAATCATGACCGGGGGCAGCGACTTCCACCGCCCAGAGCGCAGCGACGGTTCGATTGCACTGGGTACAGTTGCCCCACCAGCAGATGCCGTTGCCCGCCTGCAAGAACGGGCACAGTCCCGCAAGAGCGACAGTGGGCAAAGCCACCCACATGGTTAAATCTCGTGGAAGTGCTTTCCTGTGCGTGTGCTTTCCCGCTAGAATAGAGTGACGCGAATTACAGCTAGGGAACCAACCCGTGAAAAAACACAATTTTCTGCTCGCCAGCATCTGCATCCTGCTCGGCGTGAACATCGCCGCCGCCCAGGATGCAGCGATTACAGTAGACTTTTACTACCCAACTTCAACAGACAACCCTGAAGCTGAGATCTTCCAGCGCTACGCAGACGACTTCAATGCTGCCAACCCCGGCATCGAAGTGGTGCCCATCTTTGCAGGCGGCTACGATGACATCACCGCCGCTGCCCGCAACAGCATCCTGAACGACACGCCCGGTCCTGATGTCGCTGTGCTGCTGACGGTCGACCTGTTCGACTTCATCGACAACGGCTTCATCGTGCCCGCGCAGGACTTCATCGCTACCATGCCAGACGGCGACGCCTATGTGGAGGACTTCTTCCGCGCATTTTTGGAAAACAGCGTGGACGGCAACGGCGTTGTATGGACAGTGCCCTTCCAGCGCAGCACCCCCATCCTGTACTACAACAAAGACCTGTTCCGTGCCGCCGGGCTAAACCCCGAACAACCGCCGCGCAACCGCGACGAACTGGTTGACTACGCACTTGCGCTCACCAACGAGGACACCTACGGACTCTACGTGCCGTCCGCTGGCTTCCCCTACTGGCTGTTCCAAAGCTTCGCAATCGCCCACGGGCAAAACGTGGTAGGGCAAAGCCCAACGGAGGTGTTCTTTAACTCGCCAGAAGTGGTCGATGCACTTACGTTCTTCATGTCGCTGACGGAGGAGCACGCGGTAATGCCGCCCGGTGCCCTGTCTTTCTTCGATGCCCCCGGCGAGTTCTTTGACGAGCGTGCCGCAATGATCTACCACACCACCGGCTCGCTGACGAACATCCTGCAAAACGCCTCGTTTGAGGTTGGCGTCGGCTTCCTGCCCAGCGGTCCTGCCGGGGCAGATGGCAGCGGCTATGGTGCGCCCACGGGTGGCGGCAACCTGTACATCTTCAGCAACATCACGCCAGAAGAACAGCAAGCAGCGTGGCTGTGGGTAGAATACATCACCTCGCCGGAAATCCAGGCAGACTGGACAGTGAACACGGGCTATATCGCCGCCCGCAGCAGCGCATGGGAGACCGACACCCTGCAAGATCTCGTCACACGCTCACCAGAGTACGCCGTTGCCCGTGACCAGCTTACATTTGCTGGCAAGGAGCTGACCGCCCACGATGGTATTGCCGTCCGCGCCGTGCTCAACGATGCGCTGGCGTCCGTTATCGCCGGGGAAGCATCTCCCCAGGAGGCGCTTGACGCCGCCCAGGCGAACGCTGACGAACTGCTCGCCCCATACCGGGAATAACAACTAATGACAGACACCTACAGCCTCCCGCTCAGTGAGTGGGAGATTGTCAATGATGACGTGATGGGCGGCATCAGCCGCAGCAGCGTGCGCCGTGCCGATACCGGATGGCAGTTCAGTGGGGAAATTTCGCTGGAGAACAACGGTGGTTTTGCGTCGGCACGCTCACCGCTCGATGCGCTGGATGTGAGCGCATACACGGCAGTGCGGCTGCAATTGCTGGGCGATGGCAAACGCTACGGGTTCAACGTGCGCTCTGTGGGGATGCGGCGGCTTTCCTACCGGGCGTACTTCGACACCACGGGCAAGGCGCAAATGCTGGAAATCGCGCTGTGCGACCTGCAACCCACATCGTTTGGCGAAGTCGTGCCGGACGCCCCGCCGCTGGATTTATCGCACGTGGGCATGGTCGGCTTCATCATCGCGGACGGGCAGGCAGGCACCTTCTCGCTGGAAGTACGTGCCGTTGAATTTATCGCGCCCGCTGGTTAACCGTGCAGGTTGTAGCGTTGGATATACTCCGCTAGTGGCGCGTATGGGTCGTTACGAAACTGGCGCAGCACTGGCTCAAAGCCGCGCTCACTACCCTTAGAGCGCACCCACAACGCTTGCAGGCGGCACATATCCGGGTCATTATCCGGGCGGGTGGGGCGCTGTGCTTTGCTGTGTTGTAAACGCTGCTGTAACGTCATGGCGTTGCTCCTCGCCTGTACGATATAGACGATAGTCTACAGGGTTTACGTCACGGCGGCGTCAAAAGTTTGTGTGGAACTGTACAAGAGTTGTCGAAATAAGCACCCATGCCAAAACCGAACCAACCCACATTCGTCCTAACCCGGCGGCAGTTCATCTTTGCCGCTGCCGCGTCCTTGCTTCCACATTCGCCCACCGCCAGAGGAACACGCACCATGCCATCACCCACAACCACAAATCCGCTGCGCAGCGGCATCATGAACACTTACAGCGTCCTCGCCTACGATGGAGCAACTGGGCAGGTGGGTGCCGCCGTGCAAACCCACCAAATGGGCGTGGGGCGGTTGGTGCCCTGGGCAAGACCGGGCGTAGGCGCGGTGCTTACACAGTCGCTTGCCAACATCAGCTACGGACCGCGCGGGCTAGACCTGCTGGCAGGCGGCATGGCACCCCAGCAGGTGATCGACACGCTGACTGCCGACGATGACCGTGCCTTTCACCGTCAGGTGGCGGTGATGAACGCCGCCGGGCAGGTTGCCGCCTTCACAGGCGAACTGTGCGTTGCGCAGGCGGGGCACCATGCGGGCACAGGCTACAGCGTGCAGGCGAATATGATGGCCAACGGCGGCGTGATTAGCGCGATGCGCCAAGCATACGAAACCGCCGCCGGCGACCTTGCCAACCGACTGATGGCAACGCTTTATGCTGCCGAGGCAGAGGGCGGCGACATTCGGGGGATGCAGTCTGCCGCGCTGGTGATTGTGCCGCCCGGCGACGACGACACCCCCGCCTGGACAACGCTTTATGACCTGCGCGTGGACGAGCACTCGCAACCCCTGGACGAGCTGGCACGGTTGGTGCGGCTGCGCAAGGCCGGGCTGATCGGCAATGCGGGCGATGCGGCGTTCTACAGCGGCGACCGCGAACAGGCGCTGCAACTGTGGGCGCAGTCCCGGCAGCTTGCCCCGGAGCTAGAAGAATTGGCGTTTTGGCAGGCGCTTGCCCTTGCCGACGAGGGCAACGACGTGGAAACCGCCGCGACGGTGTTCGACAGCGCCTTTGCAGGTAACCCCAACCGCGAGCAGTGGGTTGGGCTGGTTTTGCGGCTGGAAGAAGCACGCTTAGTCCAGCGCCCCGGCGCGGCAGTCCAGTTTGTAATGGCACTGCGCGAGAGCAACCCGTAGCCCCATCCGCCACCCAGTTGCGCTAGCCAGGAGCAGGGAGCGGGAAATAGAGGCTGAAACGCCCGCGCCCGCGTCCAGTTCTTCTGCCAACTGCCTCCCACTTTAGAGATTGGTGAGGGATGTGTATCGCGCAGTGTGCCTGTTCCTATAGACTGGGTCTAACAAATAGAGTCACTTTTACTTTACTAAGGAACATCCCATGGCAAAGCTCATCACCATCGAACGTCACATCCAGGAGCAGCAGCAGCAGTTCCCGCAAGCAACGGGCAACTTCACCCGCCTGCTGCAAGACATGGCACTTGCCGCCAAGATCATCGCCCGCGAAACCACCCGCGCCGGGCTGGTGGACATTTTGGGCGCTACTGAAGATGAGAACGTGTTCGGAGAGCGGCAGCAAAAGCTGGACGTTTACGCGGACGACGTCATCTACCGCATGAACGACCACACCGGGCGGCTTGCTGGGCTGGTCAGCGAGGAGTACGACGGCATCCGCAAGATTCCGGAGAAGTACACCAAGGGGCACTACGTGCTAACGGTAGACCCGCTGGACGGCTCCTCCAACATTGACGTGAACACCTCCATCGGCACCATCTTCGCCATCCACCGCAAGTTCACCAAGGATGCCGACGCACAGATCGACGACGCGCTGCAAGAGGGTAAGCGCCTGGTCGCTGCGGGCTACGTGATCTACGGCAGCAGCACCATGATGGTGTACACCACCGGGCAGGGGGTGTTTGGCTTCACCCTAGAGCCATCCCTGGGCGAGTTCATCCTCAGCCACCCGAACATTAAACTGCCAGATGAAGCACTTTACTACAGCGTCAACCAGGGCTACGAAAAGTACTGGACGAAGGGCGTGCGCCGCTACGTCAAGCGCTTGCAAGGCATTGAGGGCGAGGGCGGCAAGCCCCTTCACATGCGCTACGTCGGCAGCATGGTCTCGGACTTTCACCGTAATTTGCTCAAGGGTGGCGTGTTCCTGTACCCGGGCGACACCCGTGAGGATCGCAAGTTCGGCAAAATCCGGCTGCTGCACGAAGCACAAGCGCTCGCCTTTGTTGTAGAGCAGGCGGGCGGCTATGCGTCCGACGGCGTGGGCGACATTTCCGACATTCGCCCACACTCCATTGAGCAGGTCGTCCCTGTGTTCATGGGCAACCGCAAAGAGGTTGAACTGGTCGAGAAGTACATCCGCGACAACGACCAGGACTGGCTGCGCGAGTACGCCGTCTACCGCAGCGGCGTGAAAATCGAAGAACAGGTGCTGCGCGAGGTCACTACGACAAACAAAAAACAGTCAGACGCCGGCGACTAAGCTAAACTGGTGCCAAAAAGGGCAGCACGCGCACGATCAGCCACAGGTTGAACGCGCCAAAGCTGCCCGCCAGCACCAGCGGCACCACATAATCTGTATATGGCATGAGCCACGACGCCCGCCCCTCCAGCACATCCCCCAACA
>CAYVGI010000034.1:0-37967 GCA_964451095.1 uncultured Anaerolineaceae bacterium | reverse complement strand
GTGCCAGTAGACGTATACGTGCCCGGCTGCCCGCCCACCCCGCAGGCGCTGCTGTACGGTCTAATCGCATTGCAGCGCAAGATCGACGGGCAATCCCTGGCGAACCTGGACGATGTGCCGTGGTACGGCGTCGGTCCGAGCGAGCCAACCCCGGTGCCCATTCTCGGTCCAGATATCATTGACCCGCGCCAGATGGAAACCATCCGCAAACAGGCAGAGCTTGCCGCAGCAGGGCAGCAGTTCGGCGTGCGGGAACTGCCAGAGCACCGCTTTATTGACGATGCGCCCAAGCTAGCGGCACCTGTGGCAGCAGCAAACGGCGATGGCGCAACCGCCGTTGCCGTGGCAGAGGAAACCGAAGTTGACGACGCGGAACTAGCAGAGAAGCGCCGCCAAAAACGCACGGAAGCGCTCGCACGCAAGCGTGCCCGCGAGGCAGCAAAGAGCTAAGGAAAAATTGGATTTATGACTGACCAGGTACTTCCCGACCTTAAAACAACGGACATTCAGGGCGCGATGGATGCCCTGAAAGACATGTTCCCGGAGGACGTAAGCGACGATACCCGTGAGAACTACTCCGGGCTGATGGTGAACAAAAACGCCCTGCTAGATGTGGCGCTTGCCGCACGCGACCAACTTGGCTTCGATTACCTCTCCAGTGCAACTGCAGTGGACTACGGGCAGGCAGACCCAGACAACCCGATTGATGATCCGGTCATCGACGGTAGCATGGAGATGGTATATCACCTGTACCGCACCACGGGCGGCAGCGCACTTGCACTCAAGGCGAAGGACGACCGAGACAACCCGGAAATCCCGTCGCTGGTAAGTGTATACCCCGGTGCAGACTTCCAGGAGCGCGAAGCATACGACCTGTTTGGCATCCGGTTTGCCGGTCACCCGAACCTGAAGCGCATCCTTCTGTGGGATGGCTTCCATGGGCACCCGATGCGCAAGGACTGGCGAGAGGCATACTACGAGCAGGAAACCAAGCCGTTCGACAGCCGCTGGCCCGGTGGGCACGTTCACCGCGCAGAGGAGCTGAGCGCCTACGGTAAAAACGTGCGCTACCCGGCAGACTTTGACCTGAGCAAGCTGACGGATACATCTGAAGAGCAGCTTTACACGGGTATGGGACTGGGTGTAAACGTCGAAGACCTGAGCGACGGCTCCGCGCTGAAGACAGATCGCCTCGTCGTAAACCTCGGTCCGCACCACCCCAGTACGCACGGCGTGTTTCGCATGATCGTTACCATTGACGGTGAGACGATTGACGCGCTGGAACCCGTGATGGGCTACCTGCACCGCAATCACGAGAAGATCGGCGAGCGCAACACCTACCTGCACAACATGCCGTTTACCGACCGCCTGGACTACATCAGCAGCATGAGCAACAACATGGGCTATGCGATGGCGGTGGAAGGGCTGCTGGAAAACGGCAAGCGCTACAACCCGCCCACCTACCGGGCGGAGGTCATCCGTGTGCTGATGGCAGAATTGACGCGCGTGACAAACCACCTGTGGGCGATTGGCTTCTTGCTCAACGACCTGGGTGCGTTCTTCACACCCGCGCTGTATGCGATTGCCGAGCGTGAGAAGATCCTGGACTTCTTCGAGGCAACCGCTGGCTCCCGCTTGATGTGCAACTATGTGCGCTTTGGGGGTGTTGCGTACGACGTGCCAGACCGGATGAACTCTGTGGCAAACCTGGTAAACGACCAGGTGCGCGACTTCAACACCATGGAGTACCTCACAGAGTTGATTAACGAGCGTCTGCCGCGTGCCGTCGATGAGCTCGACACCTTCCTGACGGACAGCGAGATCATCAAGTCACGCACGATTGGTGTGGGTTACATGTCCGCAGAGCAGGCAATTGCCTACAGCGCTGCCGGACCGCTGCTGCGTGCCAGCGGCGTGCCGTACGATGTGCGCAAGGTAGACCCGTACAGCATCTACCCAGAACTCGACTTTGATGTGTGCACGCGAGATGGCGGCGACATCTACGACCGCTACCTCATCCGTTTGGACGAGATGCGCGAGAGCTTGCGCATCTTGAAGCAGGTGCTGCCGCGCTTGGAGAAGACACGCGGCGAGGACTTCTTCGCAGGCACCAAGCAGCACACCCCGCGTGTACCCATCGGCGAGTCCTATGGGCGTGTGGAAAACCCCAAGGGTGAGTTGGGCTTCTACGTTATCTCCGCCGGGGACAGCAAGGGTACCCAGAACCCGTGGCGCTATCATGTTCGCGCCCCATCCTTCATCAACCTGACGCCGCTCGGACTGATGTCGACTGGGCAGAAGGTTGCTGATGTGGTTGCGATCCTGGGTAGCATCGACATTGTGCTTGGCGAGACAGATCGCTAATAATAAACGTATCGTAATTGGGCAGCGCAGCGGGTGATGCAACCGCTAGCTGCCTGAACTCACAACATAGACGCCTCGAACAGATTTAGAGGAGTAAAGTAACACACATGAACGGAATGGGAATTGGCATCATCAAGGGGCTTGGCGTCACGTTTAAGCACTTCGTCAATACCTTTGTGGATGATGTGAAGTACGCAGGCAAGCGCTACTTCAACCAGGATGTATTTGAGGAACGCCAGGGGCTTAGTGCGGCAGGTGCCTACACCGTGCAGTATCCAGAAGAGAAAATCGCTGTGCCGGAGCGGTTCCGCTTTGTGCCGTTCCTGGTGATTAACGACCACGACGCCGAACAGAACCCTGGCGAGGACTGGTGCACAAGCTGCGGCATCTGCGCGAAGGTGTGCCCGCCGCAGTGCATCTGGATTGTGCGCGGCGAAGACCCGAACACCGGACGCCCGGTTCCGCAGCCAGAAGCATTCTACATCGACATCGACATCTGCATGAACTGTGGCTACTGTGCAGAGTTCTGCCCGTTCGACGCGATCAAGATGGATCACGACTACGAACTGGCAAGCTACGACCGCACCGGGTACCACATCTACGACAAGGCGACGCTCTCCAAGGAGCAGCGCTACTGGCACAGCATCGCACCCACCCGTGCCGTGGAAGAGGCAATCGGACGTGGCGGCTGGGAGCACAAGGATGTGCTCAAGGACAAGAAGAAGGAATACAAGAAGCTGGGCAAGGAATGGAACCCGGACTTCTCCGTCTACCCCGGTGATGTGCGCCGCGAGCAGCAGGCAAACGGCGAAAGCGCCGTCGCAGAGGCAGTTGCCGTCGCAGAAGAACCGCTCCCAGAGCCAGAGATCGACGAGGCGCGTATCGAGAAGATCAAGGCACTGCGAGACCAGGCACTACAGCGCCGTCGCAACCGCAGCTAGCGAGTTCCCTACACCAGGGTGAATAGTTGATAACGCGGGAGGTGCCGTTTGGGTTCCTCCCGCGTTTTGTTGCACACGGTTTACATGTTAATTTTGCTGATGATGACTATAATTATTGAAACCCGAACGGTCGACGAGGAGTAAATTATGGCAGATATGCCACAACAGGTTATGGCGGCTTTAAGCACCGTGATAGAGCCGGAGATCAACGCGGACATTGTTTCTTTGAACATGGTGCGTGACCTGCGCGTTGAGGGCGACACGGCGGCGTTCACCATTGTGCTAACCACCCCCGCCTGCCCGCTAAAAAATGTGTTTGTCGAGCGCTGCAACGACGCGGTAATTGGCACTGTGCCCGGCATCGAAAAGCTGGATATTAACTGGGACGCACAGGTGCCTACTGATAAGCGCATTCACGGTCGGTTAGACATCCCCGCAAACAGTCTGATCGCCGTTGCAAGCGGCAAGGGTGGCGTGGGCAAGAGCACCGTTTCCACCAACATTGCCGTTGCCCTGGCAGATAGCGGTGCCAAGGTCGGGCTGATTGACGCGGACATCCTGAACCCGAACATTCCGAACATGACGGGGCTTGAAGTGGGCAGACCGCCTGTTGTTGAGACGGAAAACGGACAAAAGCAAATGCTGCCGCTAGAAGCACACGGCGTTAAGCTAATGAGCACGGGCTTCCTCACCTCACCAGACCGCCCCATGATCCTGCGCGGTCCCATGCTGCACAGCGCGATTCGTCAGTTCTTCACAGATGTGAAGTGGGGCGCACTGGACTACATGATCGTTGACCTGCCGCCTGGCACAGGTGACGCGCCGTTGTCGCTGGCGCAGTCTTTCCCGCTGACGGGTGCGGTTGTCGTCACGCAGCCGCAGGGCGTTGCCGTGGCAGATGCCCGCCGCAGTGTGGCAATGTTTAACCAGCTAAGCGTGCCCATCATCGGCATTGTAGAGAACATGACCGGGGAGTTCTTCGGTGAGGGCGGTGGTGAGAAGCTGGCAACAGAGCTTGATGTGCCGTTTTTGGGGCGGGTACCCATGGCGGCGACGGTCCGCGAGGGCGGCGACTACGGGCGTCCGGTTGCGACGTATGATGCTGATAGCGCGGCAGGCAAGGCGCTGTACGAAGTCGCACAGGCAGTTGCAGCGCGTGCGAGCGTGCTCATGCTGCAAGACGATAATGTGATTCCGATTAACATTATCGGGTAGCCGCGTGGCGCAGCAGGGCGGTGCCCACGGGTGCTGCCCTAATCGTCCATGCCTAGCACACGGATCTCGTCGCTGCTGTGCACCGGGTTATAGCGCCCGATGAGCAGCCAGAACAGCCCATTAAACACGGTAGCGATAAGCAACCCCACAAGCGCTTCCAATATAGCGCTTTGCCACAGCGCATACACCAACAACAGAAAGATCATGAACCACACAAAGTTGCGCACGGCGTTCCTGCGGCTGGGGTCTGCACGTTGGTAGGCAAGGAACGTAATGCTGAATGTGAGTGTGATGAAGAAAAGCGCTTGTAGGTTCATAGTGCTATGTCAGTCGCCGTTGCTGATCTACTTGGGCAGGATTATAGTTTGGTCTGCACGGAAACGTAAGCGACTTTCAATCGTTCTTCATCTCTATTTCACACGGTTTCAGTTTTGGTGTAAACTACAGTGCGCGTCGTAACACAGTATGAAAGTACGTACGTTTTACCCGATAAACATTCGAGGTAGTGCAATGGTTGATGTGAGTGTCAGTGGCGACAACAGCAAGGTCACGCTCGTGGAGGTTAGCGGGCGCATCGACAGCATGAACGCCAACCAATTTGGAGAGAAACTGATCGAAGAGATCGACAGCGGCAAGGTGCAAATCGTGCTAGACTTGGCAAGTGTCGATTATATGAGCAGCGCTGGGCTGCGCGAGATTGTGAGCGCACTCAAGAAAGTGAAGCGCAGCGAAGGTGACTTGCGAATTGCACAGCCGTCCGAGCGTGTGCTAGAAGTGTTGGAGATGGCAGGGTTGGACACCATCTTGCAGATTTTCCCCACGCAAGACGCCGCGCTTGACAGCTACGAGCAGTGAGCCGAAAGATGGCTAGCGAACACCGTTTAAAAATCGCGGGTGAGATTGAGCAGGTGGCGAGCGTGTGCAACTGGGTTGTGCAAGTTGCAGAAGATGTGGGCTTGCCAGTTAAAGACGTGAACCACCTCGAACTAGCGGTCGATGAGGCTGTGACGAACATCATCGAGCACGCCTACGGCAACGGCAGTGCGGACAAACCCATTGAAATCATCATCCACAAAGACCCCAAGCGCTTCAAGGTCACGATTGTGGATGAAGGTCCGCCGTTCGACCCCCTTACACTGGACGAACCCGACCCCACAGCGTCGATTGAAGATCGCAACATCGGAGGCTGGGGACTGTTCTTCATCAAGAAGGTGATGGATACGGTGGACTACCGTTACGCCGCCAACAAGAACCACCTCATCATGGAGAAACACATCAGCTAGCCAGCACAATCAGGACTGCCCGCGCCACGCATCAATATCGTTCAGGTCGACCTGCTCCATGTTTGGGGGCAGGTAGTTGCCCTCGCATTCCTGCGCTGTGACGGGCAGGTCGGTTCGTGGGGCGGTCATGGGTGCTTCTGGGTTAAAGTAATTCCACGTCGCACGAGAAATCTCCTCCAGCAGGGGCCACAGTTCCTCGTAGTTCTGGAACTCTGCTTCCTCCCATAGGAACACAGAAATGATGTAGTGCCGCCCGTTCGGAGAGAACACAATCCCGGCATCACCTACCATATCGAAAATCCAGCCGTTTTTGTGCGAGATGCGCGTGTCTGGCGGGACACCCGCTTGCAGCAGGCGCAGCAGGTCGTTTGCGCTCATCAACTCGATCATCTGGCGGCATTCCGTCTGGTTAAACTCCTCTGGATATGCTGCCATCAGCCCGGAGCCGTAATAGGCGCAGTCGTAAATGTGGTTGAACAGGATGCCCATGTCCTCTGCTGTGGTGCGGTTGAACAGGTCCGCATTGGTATCGAAGTTGGTGTTGGGGTTGGTCGCAGGGGCACCAATCGAGCCAAGTTCCTGGTCGGCGATGCCCAGGTCGTACGGGGCAGTGATGTAGGTGTTGCGGGCACCCAGGTATTGCAGCGTGCTGTTGATTTGCCCCAGCCCGGTAAACAGGTTGCCGTTGCCGATGATCTGCATAAGCAGGTTAGAGGAGGCGTTGTTGCTGCACAACAGCGAGTTTGCCATGAGCCATGCTTCCTCTTGCGTCGGGGCAAATGCCAAGCGCCGGAAATACTCGATCATGATGCCAACTTTTTGCGTGCTCGCTGCGGAAAAGGAAACATCTCCTAGAATGTTTACCTCTTCACCTGTTTGCAAGTCCAGGATGTACACCGATGCAACAGTCGTTTGCCCGTCGAAGATGAACCCCTCGGCGTCCAGGTAGGCGACGATGAGGTCGCGCAGCGTGCTGATGTCCGCATTGAAGGTGGTGGTGCCGCCGACGGGCAGGTAGACGGTGCGGTTACTTGGATTGAACAGCGCTTCTTCGATCTGGCTGAGGGCGGTATTCACCTCAAGCTGCAACCCTGACCGTCCATCCCGTACGGTAAGTGTCTCCAGGTCGTAGGCGGCGTCTCCGGCGGGCTGGTCGTACCGTGTGGCAATATCGAGCAGGTAGTTACGCAGCAGGTTTTGTTGGTAGTCCGCCGTCAGCGGAATATCCAGCCCGCCAAACGATTCTTGCTGGAGCAAGTGGTTAAGGAAGCGCCCCCAAAAGGCACTGCCAGTGTTGTCCGTCGCGCGGGCGGTAGCGAGCATCACCTCGTTGTTGGTGCGGAAGCCGACCGATGCTGGGTCTAGCAGGATAGGGCTTTCGTCGTAGTACAGCACAATCGGTTGGGCATAAGCTTCCTCCCAGCGTGCAACTGCCTCGCCGGGCAACAGCCCCCCTACCTCAATGCCCGCAACAGAAATATCGGTAGGCAGGCGTGTTTGCTGTTGGCTAAAGCGCAGCAGTTCCATCACGAACAACCCAACCGCTGCCAGCAGTGCCAACGTGGATACAATCGGCAGGACAGGCGTAGCAACGCGGCGTCCGCGTTTGCGGGTTCCAAGCCCGGTGAGAGATGACATACCAGTTAAGACCTCAACTCTAGCGCATGTTGAATGGCATCGACGTGAAAATCGGGGATGTTGGGTAGGTCGGTTGGTGCTGCCCAACGATACCCCAGTAACTCAGGGCTAAGGGTGCCAATCTGCCCCTCGGTGGTGCACAGGTAGGCGATGTCGATGTGGTTGGGTCGCTTCTTGGCGATTTCCAGGTGAGCGACCTGCCGCACCTGCACATCCAGTTGCAACTCCTCCTTCAGCTCGCGTACCACCGTCCGTTCCAATGTCTCTGCACGGTCCACCCAGCCGCCGGGCAGGCCCCATGGGCGCTTCGGGTGGGTAACGTGCTCTACGAGCAGTACATGCCCATCGTCGTTGAATATGATGCCCACGACGCCCGCTGTAAAACGGGGGCGAAATGCCTGCCAGATGAGCGTGGCGGTGATGGCAATAAACGGGAAACGCCGGAGAAAGTAGGCGACCTGACGCAATGGAGCAACACTTTCGACCTACTGTGTACAATAACGCAGCAGTCTAGTGATGGTCGGAAAGAGCGTCAAGCGTTCGGTTCGCTGCACCACAACGAAATTATAACCCTCTGCGGCGCGGTGCCACCGACGGGCAACAAACGTTCGTGCTATACTGAACATGATATTGACTGGATGAAACCACGCCGCCAATGATGCAGACCTTGTTCGACGTACTCAATGCGTTTGTACAACCACCAGGAGATTTTTTCTACCACGTTGTGGTTGTGCTGTCGCTCAGCGCTGGGCTGGCAGTAGCGCTGGGTCAGCTCACACGCCGCCCGCAAAGCCGCACGGCATCCCGCTACAGCCTGGCAACAGGCGGGGCACTGCTGGGGTGGCTGGCGCTCACGGCAGGCGCATTGTACTCCGTCTTCACCGGGCAAGATGCACGGGCGATTTTGCCGCCGCTGGAACAGGCAGTTACCGCTATCGCAATGCTGCTCATCGGGTGGGCGTTCCTAACGTCGGACACAGATCGCGCCCGCAACACGATCTCGCTGGGGCTGTTGGTGCTGCTGTTGGTGGTGGTCGTTGGGTACATCGTGAGCGGGCTGCGCTGGGCAGAGCTTTCGCTCGTGCTGGACTTTAACCTGAGCCAGCTTGCAGTTGCCTGGGCATTCATACAAAGCGTGCTAGCGCTGCTGGCACTAGTGCTGCTGATGGGCTACTACCGCACCGTCATTGATTTGCCGCTCAAGATGATCTTCTTTGGGCTGCTGCTGGTTGGGTTCAGCGGGACGCTGTGGCAGATTGCAGGCGGGCGAATCGCCATCGACGACTACAGCGGGCTATCCCGGCTGGCGCTCTTCCTCGCTGCGCCCATTGTCCCCCTCGTGATTTATCGCAAGGTCGTTTTCGGCTATGAACTGGCGCTGGATTTGCAAACCGAGAGCCTTTCCCAACCCATGCCGCCTGTCCCAACGAGAAAACAAACCCGACCCGTGGAGAAACTGTCCGAGACATCATCCATGTCGTCGCAACCGTTTTCTAAAGCGCAGGTCGCGCCACAAAGCTCGCCAGTAGAGCGCGAGTCCGTCCAGTTGTTGAGGACGCTGGGGCTCATCTTGGAGCTTGCAAATCCCAGTGACATCCCGCTGCGCATCGTCTCGGCGGCGCTAGAGGTGCTAAAGGCGGATGTAGGCGCGCTGCTGTACGCCAAAGACCCGAACCACGCAGACATTGAGGTAGCATACGACCGCACACGCCAGCTTACCTTGCCTGCGATGCCCTCCTTCAACCTGGACTTACAGGTGACGCTGGTGAACGCAATTGAGCGCAAGCAGCAGCGCCCACTCTACGTAGACCGCAACCCGGATGAACTCGCAGACCTCTACAGCCGCCTGGAAGTCAACCAGATTGGCGCGGCGTACTTCCAACCGCTGATGCGCGACGAAGACCTCGTTGGGATTCTGGTGGTGGGGTTGCCCTACTCTCGCCGTGAACTGCGCGAGAGCGAGCGTGAGTTACTGAAGGGCATCGGCATCATTGCCGGTAGCCTGCTGGCGCTCAGTGAGGCTTCCCGCGATGCTGAGAACCTCGCGGGCGAGATGGCGATCCAGGCGATGGTGACAGGCGTGACGGTGGATGAAATAAGCGAAGCGGATGTGATAGAAGCACGCCGCGAAATGCAGTCATCACTGGACGCGGCACGCCAGCAAAACGCTGACCTTCAGCGGCAGGTGGCGATGCTAAAGCTTGAACTGGACGATGCACGCACACACTTGCAAAGTGTGCTGGGCGATACACAAGAGGGGTTGTCTGTTTCCCAGCGGATTGTGGCGCTAAATAAGGAGCAGGAACAGCTACGCCAGGAGCGTGACCAACTCTCACAGCGCGTCCAAGAGGCAGAAACAGCGCTCGCCAGCGCAACGGGCACCGACAGCGAAGCGATCTACAACATGATGGTGGAGACGCTAAGCCGCGAGAAAGAAGACCTTCTGCGCGAGATGTCGTCTTTGCAGGCACAGCTTGCCGATGTACGCCAACAGGCGTCATCCGGTAGCTCACACGCCGTAAACGACGTTGTAGACAGCATGACCGCCGAACGGGGGCGATTGCAAAGCGAGCGCGACCAGCTAAGCCAACGCCTGGAAGACATTGAACGACAACTTAACGCGCTGGGGCTAGAAGGCGGCGCGAGTGGGCTAGCACAAATGGTGCAGCAGCTTTATGAGGAGAAGGCGGCATTACAGGCGCGGACGAACGTTTTGCAGGTGGAGCGCGACGCACTGTTCCGAGAGCGCCGCTTGTTCGAGCAGCGGATGCGCCGCGAGGAAGAGCGTGAGTCTCAACTGGAAAAGATGGAGGCGGAAATCCGCCATCTTGCCGCAGACCGTGAAGCGATTACCCGCCAGCGCGACCAAACCCGCAGCGAGCGTGACGAGGCAATGGGCAAGCTGGACAAACTCAAAGACCAGCGTGCACGCCTGCTTGCGAAAATCTCCGATAGGGAGGCGAGGCTGGACGAAGCTGAGACACAGCTAGAGGCGCTGCGCGAGAAGTTCCGGACAGTGGTAGAGGAGCGTAACGACATTGCCACCGACCGCGAGCGGCTGAAGCTGGAGCGCGTTTCTCTGCTAACCGACCGTGAGCAAATGCTTGCTCGGTTGGATGGTGACCGGGGCAAGATCCGGCAGTTAGGCGATGACGCCCGTGCGGAAATGATGACCATGCTGGAAGAAATCAAGCAGCAGCGCGACCACCTGGAGTCCGAGCTGAACACAACACTGATCGAACTGGCACGAGCACAAACCGAGCGTGCCACGCTGCTGGAGCAGGTTGACCAGGCACGCACACAACCCGCCAGCAACGGTGAACTGCTGATGAGCATGGTTCAGGAGCTACGCACCCCGCTCACGAGTATCATTGGCTTTGTCGACTTGCTCGTGACAGAATCTGCCGGGCTGCTGAGCGACCCCCAACGTGACTTTATCCAGCGCATCTCCGCGAACATTGTGCGGACAGAGACGATGATGAACGACATCATTCACCTGACCGCGCTGGACACACAGCAGTACACACCAAAGCTGTATCCCGTCAACATTGTGGAAATGCTGGAAGAAGCAATCACCCACGCCGCCTACCAGTTCCGCGATAAAAACCTGCTGCTCGACCTACGGCTGGACAGCAACATCCCCACGGTTCATGCAGATTACAACGGTTTGCAGCAGATCATCGGGCAGTTGCTGAACAACGCATATTTGGCGTCCGTTGAAGGCGGCGACGTGACAATCGTAGCAGAGCAGAGCAACCTAGAACGCCCCACGCACGCGGGGCAGGCTATCCCTGCTGTTATCGTCTCTGTTGCAGATAGCGGCGCTGGTATTGCGCCGGAGGACCTGGATGAGGTGTTCGCCCGGCGTTACCGCCCGGAGCATCGCCTTATCGAAGGGCTGGGGGACACTGGCGTGGGGCTGACCATCGCCAGGGCAATTGCCGAGGCACACGGCGGTGACATCTGGGTGGAAAGCAGGCAGGGCGTTGGCACGACCTTCCACCTTGCCATTCCCATCACGTTACAAGGGGAGCCGCAGAATGCGACGTGACCTGCGCGGGGAGCTGCTGGCAGCGCTGCTGCTGGTGCTGCTACTGGCGGTCGTGGGGCTATCGGCATTTTTGTTGTCCCTTGTCAGCAGCGAACCAGACGCGACTGGAACTGTGGTTGCGGGTGGCGGCACGGTCACGCCGGGAACCCCAACTGCGCTAGTTGACAGTACCCGTGTGACTGTGACACTGCTGCAGCAGACCAGCACAAGCACACCCAGCGCCACCAACACGGGCACACCGATTGAATCACCCAGTGCCACCAACACGGAAACGGCAACCGTAACCCTGACGCTCCCCCCAACGGAGACCGCAACCGCAACCGTGACGCCCTCCCCAACGGAGACGGAGACAAATACCGTTACCGCAACCGAACAGGCAACCACAACGCCCCCTCCAACGCGCACCGCAACCGCAACTGAGGAACCAACCGCTGTCGCAATGGTGGTTACGGACACCGCAACCGTAACAAGGACAGCGACACGCACTGCAACTGCTGTCGCGACGGAAACGGCAACAGACATCCCGATTATCACTGCCACCCGCCCTGCGGCACCCGGTGCCCCAACAGTAACAGTAATTGGCATCGTCACCGCCACCCGTGCCGCGCCTCTCATGCCCATGTCATCCGCAACGGGTGTGCGGATTGTCACGTCAACGACGCGCCCTTTAATGGCACCGGTCGATTCAACAGCAACGGCAGTGCCGATTGTGACCGCGACACCTCGCCTGACGATAATCGCGCCGCAGATGGCAACACCCATCCCCATCGTGACTGCCACCCGCCTGGGGAGCTTGGCACCACCACCGTCACCAATGATTGGGGCAACGGTTGCCGCCGCCCATCCCCCTGTACCCGCGCCGTGTGCTATCCCACCCGGCTGGACGACTTACACGGTTCAACCCGGTAACACCCTATACTCAATCGCACGAGCAGTCGGCAGTACCGTCGGTGAACTGCGTGAGGTCAACTGCATTGCAGACGCAAGCAACATTGATGTCGAGCAGGTGTTGTTTGTGCCGCGTGCACCAAACGGACCTGTGCAAACGGGGGTGCCGCGCCCACCCGATGTCGACGATATGTTCGGGCTGTTGCCGGAGGGGTGCACAGTGCCCGCGTCTTCGATCGTGTTCCCTGCGCCGGGTGAGCGCTTGAACGGGGTGTTCCCGGTGTTTGGCACCGCCGCACTGGAGGACTTCCAGTATTACAAGCTGGAAGTGCGCCCGGACTTCACGAATGTGTATAACTTCTACGGGCGTGCGGATATCCCGGTGCTAAATGGTCCGCTGGGCATCATCAACACCGACCTGTTCGGAGACGGCGTGTACTGGGTGCGCGTGGTCGTCGTTGATAAAACGGGTAACTTCGTGGAACCCTGCGCTATCCCGGTGATCTTCGAGTAGAGCATTTGCGTTCAAGGGTACGTGCGTTACACTGTCCCGCCGACTAAGAAGAACAGTGTATTGGGGAAGAGTGATGGCACACGCAAGTGAACAGCAAAATCCGCAGGAACCCGGTATCACAGCGAACCGTGCCGCCCAGCGTGGGGGTTGGCTGCGCCGCACGCTGCGCTTTGTGGTGTTTGTGCTGCTGCCGCTGGTGCTCATCGGCGTGAGTGTGTGGCTGGGGCGCGATGTCGGGGCAGCGCTTGCAGAACGCATCGGCGAGCAAGTGGGTTACAACGCCCGCCATGGCGAATTCCAGCAGCAGGCAACGTTGGCGGCGGCACCCGTGCATGAGGGCGATGCAGGTCAGGTTGCGCTGATGAGCTATGGTGTGCGACCCCAGCAGGAAGGTACACCCGCCCCCGGCAGCGATTTACAGTTTGCCACGAACACGCCTGCCCCGGCATTGGATGTGACCATCCCGGCGTTCAACACTGCCGCACCAGCAGCGACCCAACCCGCCGCCACAGCGACCGTCCCCATGGTGGAAACGTTGGTGCTGCCAACCATCATCTTCCCGGAAGACCCCTCTGCAGACCAGATTGCCAGCGCACCCACGGCGGTACCCGCCCGCCTGGAACCCATCCCGCGCAACTACGACCTCGTGAATATCGTGCTGCTGGGCAGTGACGAAGAGGTCACCAACGACAACACCATCCGCACAGACACGATGATTATTGTGTCTATCAACCGTGATACAGGCACGGTAAACATGATGAGCCTGCCGCGTGACCTGTATGTGTGGGTGCCGGGGCTGGGCATGTCTCGGCTGACGGTCGCGTTCGGCTGGGGCGAGTCCGTTGGCTGGACGGGCGGCGGTTTTGGGCTTTTCCGGGATACGATCATCTACAATTTCGGCATCAACGTGCACTACTACGCCAAGGTGAACATTACCGAGTTCGAGCAAATTGTTGACCTCCTGGGGGGCGTGGACATTGCCGTGGACTGCGCCTACCAGGATTTCTACCCCATTGCACCCATCGAAGAACTGGACCTCACCCGCCCCGTTGAGGAGAATTACTACCTGCGCACGCTGGAAGTGGGTTACTACACCATGGATGGCTTCGATGCGCAGTGGTATGCCCGCACCCGCAACAACAGTTCGGACTTTGACCGGGGGCGTCGCCAGCAGAAGCTGGTGCGGGCGATCTTCCGGCAGGCACTAGACCAGGGGCAGGTATCTCAGTTGCCTACGCTGTGGAACGAGGGCACTGCCATCGTAGAAACAAACTTGTCTCGCAACGATATGTTGTCTTTGTTGCCCATTGCCGTGAACATGAGCAGCAGCGACATCGACAGCTTCACATTTGTGCCGACGTACCACACTGAATCCTGGACGACGCCCAACGGAGATAACGTGCAGCTACCCGTGTACGAAACGCTGCTGCCCGTGCTAGAAGACTTCTACACACCGCCCTCACCAAACCAGATCGACACCCGCAGCGCGACCATTCAAGTGCTCAACGGCACCACCAAACCTGACCTTGACAAGGTCGCGGCAGAGGTGCTGCTGGATGCGGGCTTCGCGGCATTTGCTGGCGGCAACGCAGACCAGCAAGATTCCGCCACGACGGTGATTACCGATCTCACCGGGCAGACAAAGGGCAGCAGCACGCAGGCAATTGCTAACTTGCTCAACGTCTCCTCGCGCAGCGTGGTCAATCAGCCGGACGCCAACCGCGCCTACGATTTCCAAATCGTCGTCGGGGCGGACTTTAACGCCTGCCCGGACGGCGTGCTGCCTGTTGAACCCGTGGAAACGCCCGCCGGGTCTTAAGTACAGCAAATATGTTTGTGGCGTCGCTGATGGGCTGCTGAGCCGGACAGGAGCATTTCTTTAAAATTGTAGGGTAGTCTACGGTGAATGGGCGGCGTGTGCTGGTACCATCCAGGTTCAATAGCCGAGTGACCAAGTAACACAGAAGGATTGACCCATGATGCGTGCTTTACTGCGAAATTTGATGCTGCTGGCGCTTCTGTTGCCCGTACTGGTGGCGCAGGCGCAAGATGATGCAATGTCCGATACCCCTCCGGGGTTTGATAGCTGGGACGCCGTGCTAGAAGCGGCACAAGGCTCCACCGTGAACTGGTACATGTGGGGCGGCTCGCCGGAGATTAACGAGTTCGTCGATACATTCTACGGTGACGTGCTCGCCGAGGAGTACGACATTACCCTCAATCGTGTTCCTGTAAACGACACCGTAGACGCGGTTAACCTTGTGCTGAGCGAGCTAGACGCGGGCGTGGAGAGCGGCGGCTCCATTGACATGATCTGGATCAATGGTGAGAACTTTGCCACACTCAAGCAGGCAGACGCGCTTTTCGGTCCGTGGGCGCAGGCGATCCCCAACAGCACGCTGGTCAACTGGGAGAACCCGGCGGTTGCATTTGACTTCGGCGTCCCGGTAGAGGGATTTGAAAGCCCGTGGGCAAGTGCCCAGTTCCAGTTTGTGTACGACAGCGCCCGCATGAGCGAGGACGAACTGCCGCGCAACTACGATGAACTGACCCAGTGGATTGCGGATAACCCGGGTCGCTTCACCTACATCGCGCCCGGTCCTGGTGGGTTTGTGGGTACGCGCTTTATCAAGCAGGCGCTGTACGAGCTAAGCGGCGAGGTTGACCCGTGGCTAGGCGAGTGGAACCAAGACCTGTTCGATGAAACAGCACCGGAACTGTGGTCGCTGCTCAACGAGTGGGAGCCGAACCTGTGGCGCAGCGGCGAGACGTTCCCCAGTAACGAAAACGAGCTGCACGAGCTGTTTGCCAACGGCGAGGTAGACTTCACCATGGTGCAAGCGGCAGCAGGTGCCAGCCCCATCATCGAGTCCGGTTTGGTGCCGCCGACTGCCCGCGCTTATGTGTTTGACCAGTACATGATTGGCGACTTCAGCTATGTGGCGATTCCATCTAACGCGCCGAACCCCGCAGGTGCGATGGTCGTCGCTGACCTTATCCTGCGCCCAGACCGTCAAGCGGGGCAGATTTTGCCGGAGAGCGGCTTTGGGCTGGGCTATGCGATTGACATCAATCTCGTAGAAGACGAAGACGCCGTTACCCTGCTGGAAGCATCCTTTGAGCAGCTTGGTGAGGGTGCGGCAGACCCTGCTGCGCTGGCAGCGGCGTTCGCGCCGGACATGCCCGCAGAGTCGCAGTCAGCGGTTGAACAGGGCTGGGAAGCAAACGTCCTGCAAAACTAACCTCACGCTTTGCTGGGGCGCGGTAGGCGCTGCGCCCCACCTAATTCTCTGCCGAAAGTCCTCAAAATATGACCTTCTGGGAAAAATATCGCATCCCGATACTGTTAGCGCCCACCATGGCGGTGATTGTGCTGCTGTTTGGCGGTGCGCTGTGGTACGGCTTGCTGCAAAGCCTGGGCTGGAACCCGCGCCTGGGCGCGACTGAACTGGATTTCGAGGCGTATCGCAATATCCTTGCCGGGGAGCGCTACGCGGTGCCGTTCTGGCGGGGGTTGGCGCTCACCTTGTGGATTAGCATCGTTAGCACGGTGCTGTCTGCGCTTATCGCGGTGCTTATTGCGCTCGTGCTGCGCGCCACGTACGTTGGCAAGCGCGTGAGCGTGTTCCTGCTGCAATTTAACCTGCCCGTACCGCATCTGGTGGCTGCGATTGGTATCTTCTTTGTACTGCGGCAGTCCGGGTTGGTATCACGGCTGTTCGCACAGTTGAGCCTTGTTGAAACGACAAGTGCATTCCCGGTGCTGGTGCAAGATCGTTTTGGTGTGGGCATCATCCTGACGTACCTGTGGAAGGAGGTGCCATTTGTCGGCGTTATTGTGCTGGCGGTGCTGCAATCGCTGGGCGAGAGCTACGAAGATGTCGCCCGGACGCTGGGTGCCAATCGCTGGCAGCGTCTGCGGCACGTCACCCTGCCGCTGATTACGCCCGCGCTGCTGTCCGCCTCCCTGATTGTGTTTGCGTTCACGTTCGGCGCTTACGAGGTGCCCGGCGTGCTAGGGGTGACCTTCCCGGAGGTGTTGCCTGTGCTGGCAGTCGATATTTTCAATAGTTCTGACCTGCAAGACCGTGACGAGGCAATGGCGCTGGGCACACTCATCGCGCTGATTGTTATGGTGCTTGTCGCGGTGTACATGGGTGTTCGGCAGCGTGGGGAGCAGCAGTGATATGCAGGACAATAAACGCTTGACGCAAACGGTGCGTTACACGGTGTTGGCGCTGCTAGTGCTCACCTTGTTTTTGCCGTTTGTTGCCTTTGGGCTGAACGCTTTTGCGTTCCGGTGGTTTTATCCACAGTTGATACCCACCGAGTGGAGCTTGCGGGCATGGGAGCAGTTGCGCATCTTCTCGGAGAATTCGCAGGTGCGGCAGGCGCTGGTGAACAGCACGGTGATCGCGCTAGGGGTGACGCTTACCTCGATTGTGCTTGGGCTGCCAGCAGCGCGGGCGCTGGGGATGCACAGCTTCCGGGGCAAGCGCGTGGTCGAGTTCCTCATCCTGGCACCGACGATGGTGCCGCCGCTGGTCATCAGCCTGGGGCTGAGCGTGAACTTCATTCGGCTTCGGCTGGCGGGCACGGGGGTGGGCGTGGGGCTTGTGCACCTGGTGCCCGTGATGCCCTATGTGGTGCTTACGCTGGCGGGTGTGTTCGCCAACTACGATTCCCAGTACGAAGACCAAGCACGCACCCTGGGCGCAAACCCGCTGCGGGTCATCTGGCATGTGATGCTGCCGTCGATCTTCCCTGGACTGGTGGTAGCGGGGCTGTTCGCGTTCCTCATCTCCTGGAGCCAGTACATCCTCACCTTTCTGATCGGGCAGGGTAAGGTCGTCACATTGGCAGTGCTGCTGTTCTCAGCGGCGGGTGGCGCGAACAATGCGAACACGGCAGCACTGTCCTTGCTGTTCGTCGGTCCCACGATGCTGATTTTGCTTGTCACGTCACGATATTTGTCTGGTGGGTCTGTCGGTGGGTTGGGGCGCATCTAGGTGCAAAAAACCGCTTTGCAGCGGTTGTTTTGTCGGGGCGGCGGGATTTGAACCCACGACCTTTCGCACCCCATGCGAACGCGCTACCAGGCTGCGCCACGCCCCGAGTTACGCATAGTATAGAGGACAACGAAGCTCCCGGCAAGCGGCGGTTTGGCATGGCGCTGTGCTCGCAACCTCTTGTTTTCGATTGCGTTTGTGTATAATACCCTGTAATTATAGAAGTAGTGTGAACGGAGTTGGCTATGTCCGGACATAGTAAATGGTCTACCATTAAGCGTAAAAAGGGTGCAGAAGATGCCAAGCGCGGCAAGATCTTCACCCGGCTCGCCCGCGATGTGATGATGGCGGCAAAGGATGGCGGCGGCGACCCCGACATGAACCCCAAGTTGTCGCTGGCGATTGACAAGGCAAAAGCGGCGAACATGCCCAAGGACAACATTGAGCGTGCCATCAAGCGCGGTACCGGCGAGCTGGACGGCGGCGAGATGTTTGAGATCACCTACGAGGCGTACGGCTCCGACGGAGTTGCGTTCGTTGTAGAAACACTCACAGACAACAAAAACCGCACCATCGCTGCGATCAAGGCGACATTGAACAAGAACAATGGTTCGCTGGCGGCAAGCGGCTCGGTAACGTGGCAGTTCGACCAAAAGGGCTATATCCTCCTGAAGGGCGAAGCAGACTTCGACGAGGTGTTCATGGTTGCGGCAGAAGCGGGCGCTGAGGATGTCGTGAACGAGGACGGGCAGTTTGTTATCTACACCCCCCGTGACGATTACGGCACTGTAGAGCAGGCGCTGAGCGAAGCCGGCTACGAGACGGAGGAATCTGAGCTGCGGTGGTTCGCACAGAACGAAATCGAGCTGCCTAAGGCGAAGGCGATTAAGAACCTCAAGTTGCAAGAACTGTTGGAAGAACTGGACGATGTGCAGTCTGTGTCGTCTAACCTCGCCATCAGCGATGAAGTGGTTGCCGAATACGAGACGGCGTAATGCTCAGCTTGGGCATTGACCCTGGAACGGCACGCATTGGCTACGGGCTAGTGCGCGAACTGAACGATGGGTCGCTCCAGGCGGTGGACTACGGGGTGATTACCACCCCGGCAAAAACGCCTATGCCGCAGCGCCTTAAGCTCATTCACGACAAGCTCAGTGCGATTGTTGACACCTACCAACCCGACCGCGTGGGCGTGGAGGAGTTGTTCTTCGCCCGCAACGTGACCACGGCAATCACCGTGGCACAGGGGCGCGGCGTGATTTTGCTGACGTTGGCGCAGGCAAGCTTGACCATCACGGAGTACAAGCCGAACATGATTAAGCAGAGCTTGACTGGCTACGGCGGCGCGGACAAATCGCAAATGCAGGAGATGACCCGGATGCTGCTGGGGCTAGATGAGATACCCAAGCCCGACGATGCAGCGGACGGGCTGGCGATTGCGATTACAGACATCCACATGTCGCACCAAAGTGGCGGGCTGTTTACCTAGGTGGTGCGACGAGGCACAGAAAGAGGGCATACGGCTTGATTGCCAGCATTGAGGGGCGCGTCGGGGGCAAGGGCAAAGACAGCCTGATCGTCGTTGTGAACGGCATTGGCTACGAGGTGTTTGTGCCCGTTAGCACGTTCACCAAAGCGCGTGAGGGCGATACCTTGCTGCTGCACACGGTGCTCGTGGTGCGTGAGGACGCCCTGACGTTGTTCGGTTTCACGTCCCCGGCGGAAAAAGAGATATTTGAGATCATCACGACGGTGAGTGGCGTCGGACCGCGCCTAGGACTGGCGATACTGGGCACAATGAGCGCGGACAATCTGCGCAACGCCATCGCCAGCGAGCGCGACGAGTTGCTGACGCGGGTGCCGGGCATCGGCAAGAAGACCGCCAAGAAGATCGTGTTTGAACTGAAAGACAAGCTGCTCACACGGGACAGCGTGCCTATTGATCTGCTCGAAGACGACGTCAACACGGACGTGCTGGATGCGCTGGTGGCGTTAGGCTTTAGCGTCATCGAGGCACAGACGGCAATACAGGCACTGCCGCCGGACGCGCCTGACGAAGCAGACGAGCGCGTTCGGTTAGCATTACAGAATATGGGGTGACGGTGTGGAACTCATCAACAAGCGGGTGAATGTGCTGGACAAGGGCTGGATTGAACTGGTGGACATCATGCCACACCCTGGACAAGATGTTTCCGGCGATCTGGCGATTGTCAACGCGGCACGGGTGAGCTTTTTGGGCGAGAGCAAGGGCGACGAGAAAGACAAAAAGCTGCTGTTCTACCTGTTACGCAATCGCCACACCTCGCCGTTTGAAATGGTTGAGTTCAAGTTCCGGGCACATGCCCCGCTGGTGACGTGGTGGCAGTGGGTGCGCCACCGGACGTGGAACTTTAACGCCCAAAGCGGCAGGTACCTGCCATTCGAGGAAAACGACTTTTACACGCCAGATGTGTGGCGCAAACAGTCCAGGGACAATAAACAGGCGAGTGAGGGGCAGGTCACGGCGGATGTGGACGACGACCTA
Source organism: uncultured Anaerolineaceae bacterium (assembly GCA_964451095.1). Classification (GTDB taxonomy): domain Bacteria; phylum Chloroflexota; class Anaerolineae; order Aggregatilineales; family Phototrophicaceae; genus DAOTTY01. Next base: position 17,540 of record CAYVGI010000034.1, on the reverse strand, counting down.
ACCCGCCAACTGCAAGCACACTACGAAAAGAGCTATCAGCTTTACGCACAGGCGCTAGAAAACGGTGTTTCCAGGGAGATGGCGCGGTTGTTCTTGCCCGGCTTTAGCGTGTATTACACCTGGGTGATGAAAGTAGACGCGCACAACCTGATGCACTTCCTCCGGTTGCGCATGGCACCCGATGCCCAGTACGAAATCCGCGTGTATGCGGAGGCAATCTACGAGCATTTCTTCAAACCCGCGCTACCGTGGACGGCAGAGGCGTTCGAAACGTACAGCCTGAGCACAGACTAGCGCGTTTAGGTCGCCGGAGCACCACCCGTGAGTGTGCCGGCAAGTAGCCACCCGCCGGTGATGAGCACTGCTGCAACCCCGATGACAAAGTACCACACCACGCGCATCCGCACTTCGGGCGTTTCACCGACGGTACCCACATAAATCCGCCAGCCCACCACGTAGAACAACGCGCCAACCACCATCGAAATGCCCAGCAGCACATTCAGCGTCGCTTGATCTTGAGTGAATGTGTAATTCAAGATGATGTCCGGGTTGCGTGTGATGATAGCAATCAGGCGAAAAAACCACGTCAGCAGCGGGAACGTGGAAAAGGTAATGGCGAGCGCCAAAAAAGCCGATAGAGCAATGCGACCATAGCGCGGCAGCGTAACCAGGGATTCCGCCAGCCACAATCCGCTAGCATGTAGCATTTCCCCGATGGAACGTGGTTGCTTTGCAGGCTGTTTCTTGGGTGTGGGTTTGCGCTTGGTGGTTTTTGTGGTGCGCTTTTTACCGCCTTTTTTTGCCACCTAGGCGTCCCCTGGTTGATACTGGTTAATCATAAAGGTTGCGCCGCGCTCAAAATACTCGCGCATGGTGCTGCGGGCAGGTTCCTGGATGCCAACCGCGTCAATTGCTGCCAGCATGTGCCCTGTCCAGCGGTCGCGGGCGTCCTGGTCAATCGGGAAGGGGTGATGACGCATTCGCAGGCGGGGGTGCCCACGCTCTTGCGCATAACGCGCCGGACCGCCAAAGTACTGCGTGAGGAACAAGAACTGCCACTTTTTGCCCGGTTCCAGGTCATCTGGGAACATTGCCCGCAGTGCGTCGTCCTGCTCAATTCGGGCGTAGAAGTCGTCCACGAGCCGCTGGAAGGTTTCATCCCCGCCGACGATCTCGTAAAGGGTGCGCTCATTTGCTGTCATGGGTCGGGTTTGCCTCAAAAAAGTCCAAACTGGAAAATTAAGTGCACGTCGGTACAATCTGGCAACGTTTGTCTACGGGTATTATATGCCTTTGAATTGGAGAAAAACATGCGATTTATACCACGCGGGGTGTGGGCATTGGTGGTGTTACTACTGCTCGCACACCCGCTTTTTGCGCAAGAGAGCGACAACACGAGCAGCGGTGAGATCAATGTGGTGGGGTCAGGGATTGTGCTGCCCTTGTTCAGTGCGCTGGCAGATGAAGCAGGGCTAAGCACCAGCGCGACCGCCACCGGCAACGAAACGGGCTTCGAGCAGTTTTGTGCCGGGCAAGCAGCGGCGGTCACTTCCACACGCCCCATAAACCCCACAGAAGAAAGCAACTGTAACGCGACAGGCACCTCATTTTATGAGTTGATCGTCGGTTACGATGTGTTGGTGTACGTCGCCAACGCAGAACTCACGTTTTTGCAGTGCCTTTCGATACAACAGGTAAATGGCATCCTGGCACCGACCGCCGTGCAAAGCACCACCTGGGATGCCATCAACGCACAGGCACCAGAATCGCTGACGGTTAATGTGTACCTGCCAGACCCCGGCACAACAACCTATGCGCTACTGGAAAACGAGGTGAGCGGGTTTGGCTTCCGTGCAGATGCACAGATCCTGACGGACAGTGCGGCAGTGTTGGATGCCGTCGCTGATGAACCGGGCGGTTTTGGTGTGGTGCAGCTTAGCGCCGTGCCACAGGACACCGATGTAAACGTGCTAGAGGTGCGCAACGACCAGATCGGGACGTGTGTGCTGCCCAGCGCGGAGAGCATCGCAGACGGTAGTTACACAGCGGGTGTGCCGCTGTACACGTACATCAACGGCAACAGTGCCGAACTTGCGCCACTGCTGCAACTGGCAAGCAACCCCGAATCAACGGCGGTGGTCAATGCAGCAGGGTTCACCGCACCGACGGATGCCGACTACGAGATCATGGCGGAGTTTGTGGGCGATAGCGAAACCGGGCGTCAGTTCAGCCGAACGGTGACGGAGTTCCAGATCCCGCCAAATGTGACCGGAACCGTGACCATCGGCGGCGCGCCCGGTGCCTTCTCTCTGCTAAACGAAGCAGGCACCGCCATGAACCAGCAGTTTCAAAACGTGACCGTGACCGTCAACACAGACGGCGAACCTGTCGGCTTGCGACGGCTGTGCAACGGTGAGATTGACTTCGCTGTTACCTACACGCCGCTAGACCAGGAAACACTGAACAACTGCGAAGCGATTGACATCGATGTGCAGGAAATCGAGATCGGGCGGCAGGCAGCGGTGCTGGTAGCAAATGCCGCCGATGACTATCTGACGTGCTTGACCACGGAGCAAATTACGGCAGTGTGGGGCGCAGATGAAGCGGAACTCCCCACAAACTGGCAGCAGATTGATGACAGCTTTCCCGATCAGGAGTTTATTTTGTTCGCGGGCGGCGCGCTGGGCGCAGACATTCCCAACATCATGTTGCAGCAGGCGGCAGGTGGCAGCGTTCCGCTGCGTGAGGACACCGAAACCAATGCCGACCCGTTGTTCCGTGCGGCAGCGGTAGCAAATGTGCTCGGTTCGCTCACGTACATGAGTTGGGGTGATTACCAGGACGTGCTGGCAAATGACCAACAGCGCATACAGCTAGTGGCAGTCGGCGGCGCTGATGGCTGTGTGACGCCGAGCGAGGACACGATTGCAGATGGGAGCTACGCGCTGACGCGCAGCATTCGCCTGGCGATTAGTATGCGGGCTTTGGAGCGCGTGGAGGTGCAGTCCTATCTGTGGTTTATCTTCCAGGATCGGCGTTTTGCCCAGCTAGAGCAGTTGGAGTTCGCGGCGCTCTCCCTACGCGATCTTTCCAACATTCGAGAGACGCTGCAAACCGCCTACGAAGCAGCAAATACCGCCGCTGCGGAGCGTGCCGCTGCCGCCGCTGCGACTGAAGAAGCAGTGCCCGCCGCGACGGTAGATGTCGCATCGCCAGAAGCGCCCGTCGAGACGGAAGCAATAGAGGACGCTGCCGAGGACGACGCGCCTGTCGAGACGGAAGCAGTAGAGGATGCTGCCGAGGACGACGCGCCTGCCGAGACGGAAGCGGTAGAGGCTGCTGCCGAGGATGACGCACCCGTCGAGACGGAAGCAGTAGAGGATGCTGCCGAGGACGACGCGCCTGCCGCGACTGAGGCGGTAATGGATGCCGAACAATCGGAAGTGGAAACCGAAGCACCTGCTGCTGCCGTTGAGACCGAGGACGTGTCCGCTGTCACTGATGACGCTCAGGATGCAGCGACAGAAGAACCCGAAAACGCAGCGGCAACCGAGGAAGCCGCGTCCTAATTTTCCCCAGCAATTTGCCTGCCCTTTCGACCACTCCCCCCACGAAAGGGCAGGTTATCCTGTGCTATACTGAAACCTAATATACAGACAACAAATCGGCACACCCTGACGGACGTGTGCCCATAGAATGGAGCGTTTATGCGCGGCGAATTGGTCGCCATTGACCTGGAAACGACCGGGTTAGATCAAACGACCGACCGGATTATCGAAATTGGTGCGGTGCGGATGCGTGAGGGTGAGGTGCTGGAAGAGTATTCCACGCTAATTAACCCACAGATGCCAATCCCGGAGCGCACAACCCTGCTCACCAACATTCATCAGGCGGATGTGGACGATGCCCCTCTTATTGCGGCGGTGTTCAATGCAGTGGAGCAGTTCATCGGCGATGCCCCCATCATCGGGCACAGTGTCGCGTTTGACATCGCGTTTTTAAGCAAACACGGTGACTTTTCCAAGAACACCGTACTGGATACGTACGACCTGGCATCGGTTATGTTGCCGCGAGCACCCCGCTATAACCTGCACAGCCTGACGGCGCAGTTTGGCATTGGTTTGGAAGATGCCCACCGGGCACTGGACGACGCACGAGCGTCCGGGTTGTTGTACTGGGAGTTGTACCAGCGTGCTTTGCAACTGCCGCTGCGCACACTGGAGGCGATTGTAGGGGCGGCGCAGGGCACAGAGTGGTACGCTCGCCCGGCATTTGAGTCCGCACTTGCGGAGAGGCAGCAGTCCGGCGGTGGGGTGGCAGCGCCCGACGATGACCAGGGAACCGGGGAGAGCTTGGTGGCGCACCTGCGCCCGCTTTACCCCAACAACGACCCGGCAGACCTGGACGTAGAAGCCATTGCCGGGGTGTTCCAGGCTGGCGGGGAGCTTGCCAAAGCGCTGCCCGGCTACGAACATCGCCCGCAGCAAGAACAAATGTCACGCATGATCGCGGAAGCGTTCAACGAAGGCGAGCACGTCATGATTGAGGCGGGCACCGGTACCGGCAAGTCCATGGCGTACCTCGTGCCCGCGTTCGAGTGGGCGGCGCTAAATGATGAGCGAGTGGTGATCTCTACCGATACCATCGCCCTGCAAGACCAGCTAATGAACAAAGACATCCCTGCTTTGCAAAATGCGCTGGGCGTGCACCTGAACGCCGCCGTACTCAAGGGACGCTCAAATTACCTGTGCCCGCTGCGCGTAGAGGAGATGAAACGACGCGGACCGACGAGCATTGAAGAACTGCGCGTGCTGGCAAAGATACTCGTGTGGCAGCTTGAAACCGAAAGCGGCGACAAAACCGAGATCAGCCTGCGCGGTGGCGCAGAAAACAGCATTTGGCACCGCCTCAGCAGTGCCGAGGGGCAGGGGTGCCGCTCCAATGCGTGCCTGGACGAACTCGGCTTCGATTGTCCGTTCTACAAGGCGGTTAAGCGGGCAGAGGCAGCACACCTGCTAATCGTGAACCACGCTCTGCTCATTGCAGACGCCAAAGCGGAAAACCGCGTCCTCCCGGACTACAACTACATCATCATTGACGAGGGGCACCACCTGGAAGACGCTGTGACCAACAGCATGAGCTTTTCGCTGGACGAAGCAGCGCTCATCCGCCGCCTGGAAGACCTGGGCGACGAACGGCGCGGGCTGCTGGCAGATGTCGTCACCGCGCTGAAGAAAAGTGATGTGCCCGCCAAGCGGGTCGATCGCATTGCGGAGTTCGTGGTGGACGTTAACGACGCCGCCAACCAGATGCGCGTGCATGTGAGTGGGCTGTTTAAAGCGGTGTATGCCCTCGCAGATAGTGTCGCCAACCTGCGCCAGGGGGATTTCACCGTCACGGTGCGCGTGGATGCCACGGTGCGCGATAAACCCCCATTCCGGCAGCTTCGCCAGCGCTGGGAAGTACTCAGTGAGTTTATGGATGTAATCAGCGATGCGACAGCCGAACTGACGAGCGTGCTCGGTCGGTTTGAGGAGAACAACATTGACCACTACAACGACCTGCTGCGCAACACCCAGTCTGTTGCCCGCTATCTCGACGAAACCCGCACCAGCCTGCGCGGCTTTTTAGAAGAGCCAGATGCCAACACCATCTACTGGGTGGCGGTTTCTACCGATGGGCGGCGCATTTCCCTGAATACCGCGCCGTTGCATGTCGGTCCGCTCGTAGCGGAGAACTTGTGGTTGCAGCGCCATTCGGTCGTCGTGACCAGCGCAACGCTGCGCACCAACGGCACGTTTGACTACATCCGGGAGCGTGTGCGTGCCGATGGCGTGCTAACCCGTGAGGTTGGTTCCCCGTTTGACTATAAATCGTCCACGATGTTGTATTTACCGACTGACATGCCAGAGCCGCGAGAGTACAGCGCCTACCAGCGCTCCGTGGAGAACGCCGTGATGGATTTGGCGCGGGCGCTGCAAGGGCGTGTGATGGTGCTGTTTACCAGCTATGGGCAGCTCCGCCAAACCTCACGCGCAATCAGCGAACCGCTGGGTAACCTGGGCATCACCGTGTATGACCAGAGCGACGGCACCAGCCGCCAATCGCTGCTAGAAGGGTTCAAGACGACGGACAAATCTGTGTTGTTGGGCACACGCAGCTTTTGGGAGGGCGTTGACGTGCCGGGGGAGGCGCTGAGCGCCCTGGTGATTGCACGCCTGCCGTTCCCTGTGCCCAGCGACCCGATATTCTCCGCCCGGTCGGAAACATACAACAATCACTTTAACGATTACGCCATCCCAGAGGCAATCCTTCGCTTTCGGCAGGGCTTTGGGCGGCTCATCCGCACCAAGACAGATCGCGGTATTGTGGTCGTGCTAGACAGCCGCATCACCTCAAAGGGGTATGGCTCCACATTCATTGATTCCCTGCCGGACTGTACAATCAAGGGGGCACCCCTCAAAGCGCTGCCCGCCACGGCACTTGCCTGGTTAGATCAAGCTGACGGGAAATGATCGCCAACATATAGAAAGATAGCTGAGGAAATAATGCCATGGAAACGCCCGCTGGCAAGGAATGCCGCCACTACTACGAAGACTTCCACCGAGGACGCAATGTGCAGGAATGCCGCCTGGCGAAGGGCAACCGTGCGGGGCTACCCTGGCGTCCGGTTGATTGCAGCCGCTGCCCCGTGCCGGACATCCTGAACGCAAACGCCAGCCCAGATATGGAACTAACCCTGACGATTGAGCCGCGCCTGATGGGGCTGGGGCGTAAGCTGACGGTAGAGGCGTATTGCATCAAGCATCGCGTCGAAATCGAAGACCCTTACGTCGGCTGCCCCATCCACAACAAGGAAAAGGCAGAGGCGCTGGACGTGTTCCGGCAAGCGCTGGAAGGTGAAGATGATTAAAGCAGTCCTACTAGACCTGGACGACACCCTGTTAGCACACCCCGGCGATCAGTTCGTGAGCGCATACGTCGAGCGCGTGGCGCAGCACTTCGGTGGTGGGGGCGGGGGCATGGCGCAGTGGATTCAGTCCATGCGCAACCCCCGCCAGGACTACCGCCTGACGAACACACAGGTTGCCTTGCAGGCTATCGCCCAGGATTGTGGTGCCACAACCACTGAACTAGCCAATGAGTTCGCTGCATTCTACAGGGGTGCCTACCCTGACCTACGCAAGTACACACAACCGATAGACGCCGCCCCCGTGCTGCTAGAAACACTCACTACGCAGGGCTACGCCGTCGTCATTGCGACCAATCCAGTCTTCCCGGCAGAAGCAATCCGCCAGCGGCTGGAGTGGGCGAGTTTACCGGGGGATTTTGATGCTTATGCATTCGTCACCACCAGCGACAACATGCACTTCATCAAGCCAGACGCTGCCTACTACGCAGAGATCCTGGCACGGGTGGGGGTGGAACCGGAAGAAGCGGTGATGGTCGGCAACAGCCCTGAAAACGATATCACCCCGGCACAGACGATGGGCATGAGAACCTATCATGTGTTGCCAGCCGGTGCGGAACCGGGAGCGAATGCTGGTGCGTTGGCAGCATACACCGATGCCGTCCAGCGCGGCTGGCTGGATGAGTATCATCCCCTGCAATTGACGCCTGAAATGGTGCTGGCGGAACTGCGCGGCAACATCGGTGCCTTGTTCGGGCTGCTGGCGGAAGTAAAACCCAACCAGTGGACGCAGCATCCCGATCCGCAAGAATGGTCGATCTTGCAGGTTGTGTGCCATCTGTTGGAGCGTGAGAGCAGTGTGCAGCGCCCGCGCTTGGCGCGTATCCTGCACGAGGACAACCCGTTTCTCACGTCGCCCGCCGCCCCGACTGACCCTACAGAGAGCGATGATACAGACGGTTTGCAGGTGGCGCTCTCGTTCGCGGCACAGCGACATGAAACGCTTTCTTTCCTGGCGGCGCTTCCCCCGGCAGTTTGGCAGCGCCCGGCACGACACAGCATCTTTAGTGACACAACGCTGTTGGAAATGGCACATTTTGCTGCCCAGCACGACCGCATCCACATTACCCAAATTTGCCAAACGCTCGGCAGGTGCGATTAGCTTTCCTACCTCGGCACGATGTGCTAATATGGTGCTGAAATTTATGGGTAAACGATGAGAAGGAACGTTCTGGCTTGCGTGCGTCAAATTTCACCCTCATGCTGCTGCTGCCGGAAGACCGCAGTGAGTACTTTACGAAGATAGGCGATTTTTTGACGGGTGCAGGCAACCTAGTCTACATGGTAGACAGGGTGCAGGCAGCGGAGGACTGCCTACAAAGCCGCGAACTAGACGTGATATTGACGGGTGATAGCCACACATCACAAACGTTTCTATCCGATGTAGACGCGCTGGCATTTGATGATACCGAACGCCCGCTGCTGTGTATGCTCACAGAGCATCAATCCCTACCCAGTCACCACACCGCGGATGTTGTCCTCCCTCAGCTCCCCGCCGCCTTCCTCGAACGGGAACTGAGAATACACGTCCGCCAACGCAAAACGGTTGAGCGGTTGCAGCGAGGGCGCAGCGAGGTCGAGGTGCTCAAGAATGCCATCGTGCACAACGTCTCCCATGAGCTAAAAACGCCGCTGTTGCAGGTCAAGGCAGCAGTCGGGCTTATCGCTGAGGATAGCAGCGACACGCTGGTGCAGATGGCGGTCACGGCAACCGCACGGCTGGAAACTGTGGTTAAAAACATCACCTTGCTGGCGGACGGCTTGCGTGCCAACTTCGGTCCGGTGCTGATACAAGAGAGTATCGACCAGGCAATGCGCAACCTACGCCGCAGTTGGGAGCACAAAAACGACATTGCACGGGTGCATGTGACGGTTGAGGAGAACCTGCCGCCCATCATCGGGGACAAGCAAGGTTTGGGCATTGTGATGCAGCAGCTTATCGACAACGCGCTCAAGTTCAGCAAAGAAACCGCCGCCCCGGTACAAGTCACGGTCAAACGTGTGCCGGAGGGCATTCTCATTGCGGTGAAAGACGACGGCATCGGCATCGCAGAAGACAAACGCAAACAAATCTTCGATACCTTCTATCAGGTAGATAGCTCCAGCACTCGCCGCTATGGGGGCACCGGTGTTGGGCTAGCAATCGTGCGCTTGGTGCTGGAAAAGCACAACGTCGAAATCAAAGTCGAGAGCACACTTGGGCAAGGGAGTCGGTTCTCATTCGTCCTGCCACAGGTAGACCTTTAGCTTCTCCTCAATGCACCGTAGGAATCCCGTTGAGCTTCATTCGAAAACAATGCAAGCTTGTTGACCGGGTAGTGGGTTTCTTGTACAATACGTTTAGATTGTTCTGAAAGTAACAAACTAAACTTGAAACCCAACGGCACAAAGGTGATTGACAACAGATGACGATCCAACGGACGCAACCTCGCATTAATGGTAGCAACAACGGTAAACAGGTCGGTGTCCAGCAGGAGCAAGTGATAGACACCGGGGCACTTGTTGCAGCAGTTGACGAAGTGATGCTGAATGCAACCAAGAGCGACGTGCAAGTATTGGAAGATGCAAGCCGACACATCATTAGCTCTGGTGGCAAGCGCGTGCGCCCGCAAATGCTGTTGTTGACGTACCTTGCACTGGGTGGGCAGGATATGGATTATGCACTCCCTGTTGCCGCATCCATCGAAATGGTACACACCGCCAGCGTTGTTCACGACGACATTAACGACCATGGCATGATGCGTCGCGGGCGTCCTTCTGTAAATGCCATTTGGGGGCGTACCTTTGCGCTGCTCACCGGGGACTACCTGTTCACCAAGGTGTACGAGTTGATGGCGACTTACACCGAGGCAAACGGGATATTCGCGGACGCAACCCGTTCCCTCGTTGAGGGTGAGACGCTGCAAGCCGCCGCCGTGAAGGAGAACAACTTCTCCCGTGAGGTGTACATGCGCGTTATCGGGCTGAAGACGGCAGAACTGTTCCGCGCATCAACTCAGATTGGCGCACTGCTCGCAGACGCTGACGAGAAGACGCAGCGCACCATGGGTGAGTTCGGCTACAACGTCGGCATGGCGTTCCAGATTATCGACGATGTGCTAGACATCACGGGTGATACCGAGCAGCTTGGCAAGACCGCCGGCATTGACGTGCGGCAGGGCAAGGGCATTGCCAGCGTAGCAGACGAAGACACGCCCGCAGACCCGATGGAGCAAATCCGCGCAGAGGTACTGAGCGGCGACACCATCGACAAGGCGAATATGCTTGCTCGCAGCTTTGTAGACCAAGCACTGGAAAACCTGGACGTACTGCCGGACGGCGATGCTAAGAACAAGCTGATCGACATTGCGAACTCGGTCATCAACCGCAGCCGCTAACCACAGAACAATCTAACGGGCTACCCGCCCTGTAACAACTGCATAGCAAATACCCGATCCGGCGCACACGCGCCGGATTTTTCGTTTGTGCGTGCGCTATAATGGGCGACCTAAGTAGCAGGTTGAATCGGAAAGGTACCGTGACCTTGGTAAAGATCGTTTCTGTAGAGCAGATGCAGCAAATTGAGGCAGCGGCAGACGCAGACGGAATCTCCTACGACACCATGTTTGAGCGCGTGGCGCTTGCCGTGGCAGATCGCATCGTAGAGCACGTCCGCGCAGTGGACGAGCCGCGTGTTGCAATTTTGGTAGGCGGCGGCAACAACGGCGGCGACGGCTTGGTCGCGGCAGTGCGCTTGAAGGAAATCATAGATGTCGAAGTCGGCGTGTATCTCGTCAAACCCCGTGACGACGACGAGAAATTGCAGGCGGTGCACAACGCAGATATTTTCGTGGCGGAGGCAGAAAACGACCAGCAGTACCGTGTGCTTCGCAATATGGTTGCGAGTGCTCATGTTGTGGTCGATGCGATCTTTGGCATTGGCGTGCGCCTGCCGCTAGAAGGCGACATCACCAAGATCCTGCGCAACATCGGGCAGGCGCTAAACCCCCCGCCCATCGCCCCCGTGGAGGGAATCTTGATCGACCCAGAGGCAGAACCCGTCCCCACTGCGGGCACCGGGCAAATCGTCATTGCGCTAGACTGCCCAAGCGGCGTGGACTGTGACACAGGTGAGGTGGACAAACTGGCGCTGCGTGCCGACGAAACCATCACGTTTATCGCTGTGAAGCAGGGGCTTCTGCTGCCACCTGCCGCCGAGCACGTCGGCAAGTTGTGGGTGGCAACGCTTGGCATCCCCAGTGACCTGGAAGCAATGAAGTCAATCACACCGGAGTTTGTCACAGGCAGCGCCGTGAGCGGGATGCTGCCGAAGCGGTCTATGATGGCGCACAAGGGTACCTTCGGTAAGGTGATGATCGTCGCTGGTTCGGTGAATTACACTGGGGCGGCGGGGTTGGCTGCGTTTGGTGCCTACCGCAGCGGTGCCGGGCTGGTGACGGTAGCCGCGCCTATGCCCGTTGTCGCCGGGCTGGCAGCGCAGTTGCTGGAGGCAACCTGGGTGCTGCTGCCACACGATATGGGCGTACTGAGTGAGGCTGCCGCCGAGGTTATCACCAAGGAGATCACCAGCTACCGTGCGCTGCTCATCGGTCCGGGCATCGGGCAGGAGGACACAACCAAAGACATGCTGCTTAAGCTGTTTGAGCAGACACAGCAGAAACCGCGCCGCGCTGCTCGTCGTATCGGGTTTGCCGGGCTGCCAGCCCAGGGGGATGAAGCCCCGGAGGGCGAAGCAGACGAAGATGAACAGGTGGTGCTGCCCCCAATGGTGCTGGACGCCGACGCGCTGAACCTGCTAGCGACCGTGGAAGCGTGGTGGGAGCAAGTCCCTGCGGGCACCGTCATCACACCCCACCCCGGCGAGATGGCTCGCCTGAGTGGGCTAGAAACCAGCGATGTACAGTCCCGGCGGCTGGAGCTTGCTCAGGAAAAGGCAGCGGCGTGGAATGTGGTGGTGGTGCTCAAGGGCGCACATACCATTGTTGCCGCACCTGATGGGCGCGTGGCGGTGCTGCCATTCAAAACATCCGCGCTGGCGACAGCAGGCACAGGTGACGTACTCGCGGGGGTCATCACCAGCTTGCGGGCACAGGATGTTGAACCGTTTGAGGCGGCGGTGGCAGGGGCGTATGTCCACGGCAGTGCGGGGGCAACCGCAGCAGCATACGCGGGCAACGAGGATAGTGTTGTTGCTGGCGATGTGCTTGAGATGCTAGGCGAGGCAATTAGCCGCCTGCGACAGCGCTACGTCTAGGGGTACAGTGCGCTGTGCCACTACCCGAAGCGGTCAGACACTAACTAGTTCTTGTCTCGTAGTTGAAGCTCGTCGCGGCGGCGGCGGGCAGCAGCTTTACCCTCTGCCAGGCTGTCTTTCACGGGGTCTGTCGGCGTGGGGATGGCGGTTTCGATGCGGGTGCGCACCTGCTGGGTTGCCTCCGTGATTTGGCGGCGGCTCTCGGTGCCACGCTTGGGTGCTGTGAACAGCGTGACGATGCCACCGATAATGGCACCAATGATCACACCCCAGGCAATCATCCCGGCATCTACATTGGGGCGGTCTGTTTGTTGGTGCGTCATGGGCTAACCAACATCCGTGTGGTCACTGCGGTCACCGTCCTGCTGGATGGCAGCACGCAGGCGCAGGCTCTCTCGCACGAAAACGGACGCACCGGCAAAGAACGCATTCGCTTTGATAACTGGCTCCGACAGATTTTTGCCCACGAACTCTACCGTGCCGCGTGCGTGTTGCACGGTTTCCTGAGTGTTGTTCAGCACGGGCGCAACCTCATTTTGCAGCAGGTTAACCAGCCGAGCAACCTGTGCAATCAGCACAACCAGCGCGAGGATAATCAAGATCCCTTGCAGTGCCAGGAAGATAAGCACGATGTCCCGCACAACCTCGATTGCCGGACCGAACGCCTCAATGTCTGCGAGGGCGGCAGCGACTGCCAGCACGAGCACCAACACAAACAGCCCAACCAACACGCCCAGCGCGATATATACCACGCGCATCACGTTAAAGCCGTCGTTAGAGTCCGTCGTAGGGGGAGTGCCGTTATTGTCTGACATAGCAATTCGAGTCTTAGCGAGAACGTTTCGATTTAATCCGGTTATTGGTCAACGCGTGCGAGAGAAACAGCACAATTGCAGCGGTAATTGCCGCCGGGAACATACGCAGCGTACCGACTTTTAATGTGTCCACCTCGAACACGACGCCGATAATGTGTCCCATCGCAAAACCTGACCAGCCCACCAGCAGGAATAACGCTAACCGCCGCGCACCGCCACCAAATATAAAGTGGAAGCCCGCGCCGAACAGGGTTGCCAGGATGAAGCCAAATGTTAGAGTGGGGCTAGGCACAGGTGCTCATTCCGTATGTGCTGATTGCCTTCGTTCCTTACCCGCGGTCGCGCCATAGTCTATCACAAGACATGCTTTGAACCCATCACCAAAACGCATTATAATGTCCACTATGACAACCATTGACCAGCGCATCCTCATCCCAGCACCCCCAAACGCGGTTTGGGCATACATCGGCAATCTAGAAAACAATCCCGCCTGGCAGGTAGATTGTAACGGCATGTCCTTCCTCACGCAGAAGCACGAAGGTGTGGGGACGCGCTGGCGAGAAACCACTGCCAGCAAGCACGAGTTCGTGTACGAGATCACAACCTGGTACGAGGGACTGGGCTACGAGTACGTCTTTGTAGACGGCGGCACCTTCCAGGCGAGTAACGGTCGCATCCGCCTGCAGGAAATCCCCGAAGGCACCATCGTACAGTGGACGTTCAACTATGAACTGGGTGGTGTGTTTAGCGGTCTGCGTAATGCGCTCACCACACAACGCCGCATTGAGTCGGATATGATTGAAAGCCTCAAGACGCTGTGGAAGGTGACAAAAAAGCAGGGTTCTCTGGAGGGTTATCAGGCGCGGTCGCTGATGCAAGACGGTCCTCAGTCTCCTGAGGCACGTGCTATTTATCAGTCTCGCCACGATGAGCTGGCGAAAAGCACCTCAGAAACGCCTATCCTGCACATTTCAGAGCCGCCGATTACCTCGGAAGATACCCGCCCCGGACCTGCCGTTCGTGCGGCGGCACAAGAAGAACCGCAACCACCCCCGTCCCCACCCCAGTCCGATACCATTCACCTGAGGGATGAGCGGTTCGCCCCACCGGGCAAGGCAGACAAGATTGAGGTGCGGGCAGCGGACAACACACAGCTAGACGCGCCCCCGACGACAGATGAATCCGTGCCCGTGCACGTAGAGGATGCTCCGATGCCCGAACTTGCAAGTCCGGATGCAACCCCGCATACTCCTGCGTCCCCGGTTGAGGACACAGCAGAGGACGAGCAACCTGCAACGGCACCGAGTGCTGATGTGACGCAAACAGCGCCGACCCCCGCGCCTCCGCCGCCCAGCGTGAGCGACACATCTGAGATGAGCATCTGGGAGGTCTTCGGGATCCCCAGCCCCACAGATACCCAGAAGATGCGAGCGATCCAGGTGGCGGAAGCAGCAGAGCGCGAGTACGAAACTGAGCAGCAGCAAGCACCAGAGGCGGAACAAACGGTAGAGCACACCGCTGTAGACCCTGGCGATGCCGAGCAGCCCGCACTCCTTTCGTCGCCTGCTGCCGATGACACCGAACCGCCAGAGCCAGAGCCCAACCCTGACCCGGGTCTTTCCTCCGCGCCGATCATCACCAACATTGCCACGCAAACTATGGTTGCGGTCGCGGCGGAAGACGCCGAAGCAGAAGACGCGCCGCCATACGACGACGGCGACCACGTCGCGACAGTACGCCTGCAGGGGGGCGTTCCAGGTGAGGACACTGAGACGGATAAGGATGTGGGTGGGCGTAGGGGGCTTCGTGAACGTGAACGGCGCAAGCTTGTTCGCTTGCGCCGCCCAGGGAAAAACAGCTAGCCGAGGTTGTTGCGTTTTAGCAATCAGCGGGTGCTGTCGCTTTAACCCTCAACGATGATGGTTGCTGCCATACCGCTGCCACCAGGACCGCCATGGTATGCGCAGAAGTAAGGGTACGTTCCCGGCTCTTCAAACGTAAAGCTAAACGTGTCGCCCGTGTTCATGTTGCCGCTGTCGAACGCGCCGTCATCGGCGGTCACGGTGTGCGGAGCGCCATCTTCATTCGTCCAGGTAATGGTTGTGCCCGGTGCCACGGTCAGCTCGGCAGAGTCGAACGCGAAGTTCACGATGGTAACCGTTGCCTCGGACATTGAGGCACCTTCGTCGCCCATGCTCTCATCGCCCATTGCCATGTCGTCCATCATTGCGCCTGTCGCATCAATCGGGAACACGAGCACAGCGCCGTCGACCATAACCGGACCGTCAGCACCTTCAACCTCACCGAACTCGTAAACGCCTGCCTCGCCTGTGTCTACGTGCAGCATCGGGAACACAGTGGGGGTTACACCTGCCGGGTCAACTTCCACGGCAACGTCAATGTTGGTGCCTGCTTCCACCATCGCCTGACCAATTACCGGACCGGGGGAGCCTTCACCGCTGTCTGCATGGATAACCAGCCAACCCGGAACCTCTGCCAGTACGGATTCTGCGGTCACCGTGTCTGTTACCATTTGGTCGGGTACGCGCATCGCGGGCTGCATGGTGGTGATGGGGAACGTAGCGACCTGCTCATCCACGACAACCGGACCGTCAGCACCTTCGACCTCACCGAACTCGTAAACGCCTGCCTCACCCGTGTCCACGTGTAGCATTGGGAACAGCAGGTTGGTCAGTTCGCCTTCCAGTGCGACTGTCACATCAGTGTTGTTACCAGCGGTCACAGGCGCGAAGCCGACAACCGGACCCGGAGAGCCTTCACCGCTGTCTGCGTGGACGACAATGAAGCCATCTACGGACGGTACAACTGCTGCGATGGTAACGCTGTCTTCTTCAACAAACTGATCGTATGCACGTATCAGTTCGACTGCAAATGGCGGCGTGACTGGGCCACCATCGACAATCACTGGACCGTCGGCACCTTCGACCTCGCCAAACTCATAAACGCCTGCCTCGCCCGTATCGACGTGCAGCATGGCAAACAGCGTAGATGTGGCGGCAGTGGCGTCAATTTCGACCGTAACGTCGGTGTTTTCACCTGCTGCCACGGGAGCAAAGCCGATTACCGGACCGGGTGCACCTTCACCGTTGTCTGCATGGATAACCATAAAACCGGGTTCTGCTGCGGTCACGCTGTCAACCGTTACCGTGCCATCTAGGGATAGCTGATCGCTCACGGTGACGGATGGTATCATATCCTGTGCATTTGCGAAGGCGGCGAGCGCCAGTGCCAGCACCAAAATCAGCAAAATGCGGAGCTTCATGTATATGTTTCCTTTTTTGTTGGGAAATGGATAAAAGCTACTTCTGTAGCATCTTACGAACAGAGTATGAGATTCAGATGTATTTGAGGTTGGGTTCTCGTTACTTTATGCAACCTGCTGCGAAAGTAAGGGGCTTGTTGCTTTTTGGTGTAGCGCTGCGGCAGAATAATGCGGTATTTAACCTTTTAAATGGGGAGAGCATGATGCGGACGGCATTGTATCTGTTGCAAAAGTGGAGCTTCATTCTACTATCTGTGCTGGTGGCGGGGTGGCTCGTTGCAGGTCTAGGCGCATTGGCACCCGGCGGCGCTGGTGCGCCTGGTCGCCTGGATACCGCGACTATCCTCCAGGGGCGTACTGTCGTCACGCTGGAACTGGTGCTGTATACGGCGGTCCTTAGCTGGGTTATCGGCAGTGCACTGGGGGGGGGCATGGCACTGCTGCACCGCTGGTCAACGGATTTTTTCTTGCGTCCGCTGCCCGTGATTTTGCTCGCCGTACCCCTGGTCGCAAGTGCAATGTGGCTCATCTTGCAGCTTGCGATACAGGAGAGGCTGTTGCCCGTTGGCGGGCGTGCTCCCGTGCCCCTCGCCGCTGGTGATGCGACCCTTGCCGAGCGGCTACCGTACCTCGTGTTGCCGGTGCTCACGATGGTGTGTTTTGGCGCGTCGGCGGTGGCGCTGTTTGTGCGGCGGCACGGACTGCTGGAAAACGAGGACATGGTGCGTGCCATCCTGATTGCGCTGCCCGTCGTCACAGCGGCGATGCTCAATAGCATTGTGCTCATCGAGACGATTTTTGCCTACCCTGGGCTGGGGCGCACGCTCACAGCGTCGCTGCTGCAACTGGACTTCCGCACAACAACTGCCGTATTCGCCCGTTTTTTGCTGATTGGTGCGGTGTTGCAGGCGCTGTTGGTGATACCGCTGGCAGTAGGCGAGGCGGTCATGCGCAAGGCAGATGGGCTGACAGCGTTCCCGTTCCCGTGGTTGGTCGGCGGTGATGAGCTGCCGCCGCGCTATGTGCCGGAGGAACCTGACCGCGAGGGTAGTGGCCTGCGGGTTGTGCTGAGCAACACGTTCACGGTGATTACCGTTGGTGCGGTGCTGGTGCTGGTGGGGGTGGCGCTTGTTTCTGCGTTGCCGGGCTTAGTCCCGCAGCTAGCCCCAGCAGAGGTGTATATTACCATGCGCTTCATGGAACCCGGCACCGAGGGGG
>CAYVGI010000033.1:0-38146 GCA_964451095.1 uncultured Anaerolineaceae bacterium | reverse complement strand
TATGGCTCAGCAGCAAATTGAACTGCCCGTCACGGGCATGACCTGCGCGACCTGCGTGCGTAACGTGGAGCGGGCGCTCAGCAAACAAGATGGCGTGAGTGAAGCAGTGGTGAACTTCGCCACAGAACGCGCCAGCGTACGCTACGACCCGGCACAGGTCACACTGCCGGACCTGGTAGCACGGGTGGAAAAGTACGGCTACGGTGTAGCAACCGCACAAATTGAACTGCCCATCACGGGCATGACGTGTGCGGCGTGTGTGCGCAACGTGGAGCGTGCTGTCCGCAAGCAGGATGGTGTGCTGGACGTGAGCGTAAACCTTGCCACGGAGCGTGCCGCCGTGAGTTATGTGCCTGGGACGGTTAGCCGCCGCGATGTGATCGCCGCTGTGGAGCGGTCTGGTTACGGCGTGGTAGACACCGCCGGACTCGATGCGCCAGAGGACGCCGAGGCACAGGCACGCGAGACGGAAATCCAGCGGCAACAGCGCCTCATCCTCATCGGGGCGGTGTTCACGCTGCCGCTGTTTGTGCTCAGCATGGCGCGGCACTTTATGCACAACATCCCCGTGCTCATGGATTGGTTCCCGTGGCTGATGTGGGGCGGGTTCCCGTTTGTGTTCGGGTTGCTGGCGACGCCCGTAGTGGCAATTGTCGGGCGGCAGTACATTGTGGGCGCGTACAAATCGCTGCGCAACGGCACCGCCAATATGGACGTGCTGGTGGCGATGGGTGCGCTTGCCGCGTACATCTACAGCCTGGGTGCGCTTGTCGCCATCGTCACCGGGCGCATTTCCGCGCAGGCAAACGCCGAGTACTTCGAGACAGCAGCGGTGATCGTCACGCTAATTACTGTGGGCAAATACCTGGAAGCACGCGCCAAGGGGCGCACCAGCGAAGCAATCAAGAAGCTAATCGGGCTGGCACCCAAGACCGCGACCGTGGTGCGTGATGGCACCGAACAGCAGATCCTCGTGGCAGATGTACTGCCCGGCGACCGCGTGATCGTCAAACCCGGTGAGCGTGTGCCCGTGGACGGTGTGGTGATCGAGGGGCGTTCCGCTGTGGACGAGGCAATGCTCACCGGGGAGAGCCTGCCCGTGAACAAGAGCGCGGGCAGTGAGGTCATCGGCGCAACGGTGAACAAAAATGGGCGCTTGGTAATTGAAGCAACGCACGTCGGTGCAGAAACTGCGCTCGCGCAGATTATCCGGCTGGTGCAGCAGGCACAGGGCAGCAAAGCGCCCATCCAGCGCGTGGCAGACCAGGTGAGCGGTGTGTTCGTGCCCATCGTGATTGTGCTGGCGGCGCTGACGTTCATAGGCTGGCTGGTTGCCGGGGTAGGGTTCACCGCAGCGCTCATCAACGCGGTTGCCGTGCTGGTGATTGCGTGCCCGTGTGCGCTGGGGTTGGCAACACCAACCGCGATTATGGTGGGCACAGGCAAGGGTGCGGAAAACGGTGTGCTGTTCAAAAGCAGCGAAGCACTGGAAACCGCCCGACGCCTGCAAGTCATCGCGCTGGACAAAACGGGCACGATTACACGCGGGGAACCGAGCGTAACCGATACGCTGCCCGCCGCTGGTTTTGATGCGGACGAACTACTGCGGCTTGCCGCCAGCGTCGAGCGTGCCAGTGAGCATCCGCTGGGGGAGGCAGTCGTGCAGGCAGCGCAAGCGGCAGGACTCACACTCAGCGAGCCAGAGGGGTTTGAGAGCATCAGCGGGCGAGGTGTGCAGGCGACCGTGGACGGCAAACCCGTGCAAATCGGTAGTCCGCGCCACATTGCGTCCGCAGGCGTTGATCTGGCACCGCTGGCAGACTCGATTGAACGCTTGCAAAACGGCGGGCGCACCGCCGTCGTCGTGACGGTGGACGGTGTGCTAGCAGGTGTGCTAGGCATCGCGGATACGGTCAAAGAGGGTTCCCCTGAGGCGATTGCACAGTTGCAAGGCATGGGATTGCAAGTTGTAATGATTACCGGGGACAACGAACGCACGGCGGCAGCAGTCGCCTCGGAAGTGGGCGTTGGGCGTGTGCTGGCAGATGTGCTGCCGGGCGAAAAGGCGGACGCGGTGCGCCAGCTACAGGATGAGCACAACGGTGCGGTGGTCGGCATGGTGGGCGATGGCATCAACGACGCGCCCGCGCTGGCACAGGCGAACGTCGGCATTGCCATCGGCACAGGCACCGATATTGCCATGGAAGCATCCGACGTGACACTGATGAGCGGCGACCTGCGCGGCGTGGTACGGGCAATCGACCTGAGCCGCATGACCATGCGGGCGATCTACCAGAACTTGTTCTGGGCGTTCATCTACAACATTGTGCTTATCCCCGTGGCAATGTTGGGGCTGTTGCAGCCCATGTTGGCAGCAGCGGCGATGGCGTTTTCATCGTTCTTCGTCGTGACGAACAGCTTACGCTTGCGGGGGAAGCCCGTCCGTGTGTAGGCAGCAGACGGCGACACCCCCACCTTGCAGAACCCGACTTACGCTGCCTCTGGTTGATGTTCTAGGTCAGGTGCGGAAGCCTCATGGTAGATGCTGAACCCGACCTGCACCACCATGATGACGGCAATGATTGCCACAAACTGGGTTGCTGTTACACCTGTGACCAGCAACCCCACAGCTACCACGGCGATAGCACCGGCTAAATGTATCGCGGCAGCTAATTCCTGGCTCCGCGCCGTCTGTTCATCATCTATCCCGTAATCAATGAGCGCCAACGCTAGCAAAAAGAGCGTAACCGCAGCCGTGAACAACAAGCGGTATTCGTCTGTTACCGGGTCGCCGTGATGGTGGATCGTCTCGGCAAACAGCTTTTTCACCGCGACACCAAATGCAACCAGCCCAATGGACAACACCAAATGTCCGTAGCCCCATGTGATCGCTTTGACCGCCGAGAGCTTGTCCCACACCATACCGGCAGTATCGGAGAAGTACAGCCACCACAGCGAGTACAGAACAACCAAACCCACTATTCCGAACAATATCTGGTCAGCGCCTAACGCGGCACCCTGCGAATCCTCCAACACCTTAACGAACGCTTCCCCAAGCACGATGATGGTGAAAATACCGAACCGTTCCACGGCGTGATGAATATCAATACCCCATTGATTCCGCTCCGCGAGTAGGGTTGAGCGTGAGAAGAACACAATCTCGAACACGATAGCGACCAGCCAGGCAGCCCAGTGATAGGCTTCTGGGAGAAAAAGTGCCCCCAACCAGATGGCAATCGCGCCGCCAAACCCGATGATAAAATTCACGGACTGTGAGCGGCTCGCTGCGTGGGCAGTGTAGGCGCGTATATACAGCACGATCATAACGAGGCGAACCAGCACATACCCGATGGTGAATTGCACGGAAAGCTCGCCGAACGCCTCACTCACACTTAGACCAATGGTTGCAACCCCGGCGATCTGGATAAAAATGAGCAGGCGATGCAACCAATCATCGGAGACAAACCGATTCTGATAGATGGTTTCCCCCGTCCATGCCCACCACACAACAAACATCATGACCAAAAACTGACCAAATCCTAGCAAAGTCAGGTTATCGCTCAGGAAATTGCCGACCTGGATGAGGGTTGCTACATAGACGAGATCGTAGAAAAGCTCCAGCCAACCGACCGCACGATCGGTGTGGCGATGAAATATGACATCACGAAAGTATCGGGGGCGTATGAATAAATCTGACATGGGCAGGCTGCTCCGGTGCAAGGATTAGGTTAACGGGAGTTGAGGTCGTGCGATGCGCGTGCACCACACGAGAGATCTGTGTTTTCTGTGCGAGCATATAACATTTCTGGTGTGAAAAACACTAGCGGAGCACGCCAAATGATGCACAAATTGCGCCAACATCGGAGCGCTGCCAGCGGATGCTGGTGGGTCTGTGGCAGTCGCCCCCATGCTTCTACACTTGCAGCGCGAACATGTTGGGCACAACAGCCCTTTTCCGGTAGACTTATCGTCATTATCTGGTTTGCGGTTCCCCCATATCGGTTTGCACACTCACAGAGGAAGAACACCCATGACTGCTCCCCTGAACGACACAACAACCGCGCTTAGCGCAGATATTAAACTGTTGGGCAGCTTGCTCGGCACCATCATCCGGGAGCAAAACGGTAGCGATGCGCTGGAACTGGTGGAGCGCGTGCGCAAGCTGGCAAAGGCACGCCGTGGCGGGGATGCCGACGCCCACGGCGAACTCATTAGTTTGATTGACGCGCTGGACGACAAACAACTGCGTGTACTGACCAAAGCTTTTAGTAACTACTTTCAGCTAATCAACATTGCTGAGGACTTACAACGCATTCGTGTGCTGCGGGAGCGCGAGGCGGCGGGCGACCTAAGCGAGTCGGTGGATGAGGCACTGCGAGAGCTAAAGGCAAAGGGGGTAACCGCCGCCGAAGTGCGCGACATGCTGCAAAACATGGAGGTGCGGTTGGTGCTCACGGCACATCCATCGGAGGCGAAGCGCAAGGAGATTCTCATCAAACTGCGGCAAATTGCGCTGCTAATGCGCGACCGCGACCGCTACGAACTGCTGCCCCGTGAACAGTCTATCCTCGTGGATAAGCTGGCGGAGCGCATTGAGGAGATGTGGCACACGCGCCCGGTGCGCGCAACCAAGGCGACAGTCACAGATGAGGTGAACTTCGGGCTGTACTTCCTCACCAACGTTATCATGGACGGCGTGGCAGACATCTACGAGGAGCTGCTGCGCTGCCTGAACCACCACTATCCCGACGAAAACTGGGATGACATTCCCTCGCCGCTGCGCTTTGCCAGTTGGGTGGGCGGCGACCGCGACGGCAACCCGAACGTCACTGCCGATGTAACGCTGGAAACAATTGAGACGCTGCGGCGGGCATCGCAGCAGGTGTACTTGCGTGACCTGGAACTGCTGCGCGAGACGCTCACGCAGGCGGAAGACGAAATGCCAGGCGTGACCAATCACCTGCCGCACTACGATGACTTGGCAGAGCGCGAAGCGGCGGAGTTATACCCCGGCGAGGTCTACCGCCAGCAGATGGCGCTCATCTACGACCGGATCGCCACCAACCACTATCACACGTCCAAGGAACTGCTGCGCGACCTGGAACCCGTGGTCGAGAGCCTGCGCAAGAGCGGTGGCGCACGGGCGGTGCGCGGCAGGCTGGGGCGCTTGCTGCTGCGGGTGCGCTTGTTCGGCATCCACCTGGTGCCGCTGGAGATCCGTGAGGACGCAAGCCGCCACACCACCGCACTGGAAGAACTGTTCCGGCTGTATGGGCTGGCGTATGACTACCCCAACCTGCCGGAAGAAGAAAAACAGCGCTTGCTCACACGCGAGCTGCAAAACGAGCGCCCGCTCTTCCCAGAGAAACCACACTTCAGTGCGATTACCAACGAAGCAATTGCCACATGGCGCATGATCGCCACGGCACACGCCACCTACGGCACCAGTTGCATTGACACCGTCATTGCCAGCATGAGCAAAGAACCATCCGATGTGCTGACCATGCTGCTGCTGGCACGCGAAGTAGGCATTGAGAAAGACATCGACATCGTGCCGCTGTTCGAAACGGTAGACGATCTCATCAATGCGCCGGAGACCATGCGGACGCTGTTTGCCAACCGCGAATACTGGGCATACCTGGAAGGGCGGGGCAAAGTCCAGCAGATTATGCTGGGCTACAGCGATAGCAATAAGGACGGTGGCTACCTCGCTGCCAACTGGAGTTTGTACAAAGCGCAGTCTGCGCTGAGCGCCGTGTGCAAAGAACACGGTGTGCGCGTAGAACTGTTCCACGGGCGTGGCGGCAGCATCGGGCGCGGCGGCGGACCGACCAACCGGGCGATTTTGTCCGCCCCGCCGGGCAGCCTGCACGGGCGCATCAAGCTGACGGAACAGGGCGAGGTCATCGGCTTCCGCTACAGTAACCCGGAGATTGCGCACCGCCACTTTAACCAGGTGCTGCACGCGGTGCTCGTCGCCACCGCAGACGTTGACTCGCAGCCCATCCCGGACGAGTGGCTAAACGTGATGGAGGCGCTTGCCGCCGCCGGGCGCGCCGCCTACCGTGATTTGGTATATGAAAGCGATGGCTTCCTGGATTACTGGCAGCAGACCACGCCCATCAGCGAGCTTGGGCGGCTGCAAATTAGCTCCCGCCCGGCAAAGCGCAGCAAGGGCGGCTTCGCGGCGATGCGTGCCATCCCGTGGGTGTTTAGCTGGATGCAGTCGCGGGCGATCATCCCAAGCTGGTATGGTGTGGGCACGGCACTGGCAAGCGCCACCAAAGACACCAACACGCTGGAAACACTCCAGGCGATGTACGTGCGCTGGCGCTTCTTCCGTACACTGATGCACAACCTGCAACTTGACCTGGTGAAGGCGGACATGGGCATCGCCGCGCAGTATGCAACGCTGGCAGACGACGACGTGGCGCACTTTTACAAGCGCGTCCAGGCGGAGCACACACTTGCCAGTGCGCAGGTCACGATAGTGAGCCAGCAGGAGGTGCTGCTGCAAAGCGCCCCAGTGCTGCAAACGAGCATTGACCGCCGCAACCCCTACGTTGATCCGCTCAACTTCATGCAGGTGAAGCTGCTGCGCGACCTGCGCCAGCTTGAACCTGGCACACCGGAGTACAGCGCGAAGCTGCGGTCGGTGCTGGCAACCATCAATGGGATTGCAGCGGGGATGAAAACAACGGGGTAGGCGTTGAAACACACCGCCAGTCATTTAATTTCCAGCTTTGCAATGGGCAAGGGCAACCGCATAAAGTCGCTGTAGGCGGCGGCTTCGAGCGCGGGCATGCGCTGTTCAATTGCGCCCGCGACCGCCGGAACATATAAGCGGCATGACCTAAGTCCCAGTATTTCCACGCTAGTGCTGACGAACTCACGGGCGTAGCATGGCGTGGTGAAGTTGCGACCACAGGAGCACCCCATGACCGAATTTGACGTTTACCGCGCACGGCACCAGTTCGCCCGCCGGATTTTCTACGACAATCTCTTTGACCGCTACACCGACGCACAGTTGCGCACGCCGCCGCACCCATCTATGAACACGCTAGTGTGGCTGATGTGGCACATTGCCCGCGTGGAGGATACCGGGGTGACGCGCTTTGTGACGCGGGAACCGCAGGTGCTGCACAGCGGCGCGTGGAACGACAAGCTCAAGCTGAGCGTGGCACACAACGGATTTGGTGCCACCCACGACGAGATGCTCGCCATCAGCCAGGATGTGGACATGGCAGCACTGCGAGCGTACTGGCAGGCAGTGATCGACTACACGTTGGGCGCACTAGACCGCCTGACGCCGGAACGACTGACAGAGGTGCTTAGCCCGGAGGAAGTGCAGCAGGTCATCACTGATGAGGGGGTGGGGCACGCGCAAACCCAACAGGAAGCGATGGGCATCTACAGCGGCTGGACGCGCCGCGAGGCGTTGTACCACTTTAGCTTGACGCACTACTACTGGCACGGCGGCGAGGTGCGTACCATCGAAGGGATGATGCGCGAACCGCGATGACACGCTAACATCCTGACCGAGAAGAACAACAAAACAGGTGAGGATGGGGACAATGAGCGATCAGCCAGACGACTTCGACTTTGATGAGCCGACGTTAGAAGACGCCGACCCGGTTGTGCGTGACTATGTAATCGGGGCGGTGGGACTGTCCATTGTGGTGTGGGATGTTGCCTTCAACTATGGGGTGTATGGCGCAGTCTTTTTTAACCGCTACTTTGCGGTGTGGGTCGTGTGCACGGCGGTGCTGTTGGCATCCATGTTTTTGCCAGCGGAACAGCGCCCGGTGGGGTTTATCGGCGCGGTCGCCCTCTTTGTGCCCACACTTTGGCTGATACTGGCGTGGCTGCTGCCCGCTGGAACCCGTTCGCTGCCCGCGATGCTGCGCGTGATGACTACCCTGGCGGAAATAATAACGCTGCTCAGCTTTCCCTACATCGGCTATGTGCTGCTAGATGTGTCCCATCCCGGGCAGTTGAGCTTGCCCCGGCGCTTGCTCTACGGTCTCGTCGGTGTGACGGTGGTAATTGCCATTGTGGGATTTGTCATCGGGCGCAACCACCCTCAGTTGCTCACTTGCGAGCAATTCCGGGTGAGCGGCAATGATGTGCCGGCAGATTGCCGCACTGAGTGATGTCCGGTGTCCCCATTTAGCACAGGAGCGCGGTGCATACCCTTGCAAACAGTTGCGCGGCACGCCCTGTAGCGGCACAATGGGGCAAAGCAGCAATGAATGTACAAGGCATAGCGATGCCCCCACAAACCGCGCAGGACTTCTTGCAGGTGGCGAACGAGGCACAACAGCAACGCGACTACCCCCAGGCAATCGCCGCGTTCACCCACGCCATCCAGCTAGACCGCACCCTGGCAGAAGCGTACAGCAACCGGGGCTTTTGTAAAAACCAACTGGGCGACCTCAACGGCGCAATTGCAGACCTCAACACCGCCCTCCAGCTTGCACCAAACAACGCCCGCGCCTACCTGAACCGGGCGCACGTCCATGCCAACGCGGTGAATTTGCAGGCGGCGCTGGCAGATGTCGAGAAAGCGCTAGCGCTGCAACCCGAAGATCACCTGGACTGGGCGTATAACAGCCGCAGTGCCGTCCGGCTGCAACTGGGCGACGCAGAAGGCGCACTCGCCGACGCAGAACAGGCGGTGCAGCTTGCGCCGGAAAACGACGTGTCGTACATCAACCGGGGGGCGGCACGCGCCGCCCTGCGCCGGGACGGTGCCGTAGACGATTACAACCGGGCGCTGGAACTGAACCCGCGCAATCTGTTCGCCTACCTGAACCGGGGGGCGGCACGCGCCAACCGCAAAGACCTGAACGGGGCGCTGGTAGATTTCGAGGCGGCACTTGCCATTGACCCGCATCATCCGCTCGCCCAGCAGTATAAAAACCGCTTGCAGGCGATGCTGCCCGGCACAGAATAACCCCAAAGACACCCGAAGGAGCCCAGCCCATGCAACCCCTGGTGACCGATCTAGACGAGATAGAACGGCTGGCGGCAGCACGCCAGGATGCCTTCGAGGTGATGCGCTACATGCTGGAGTTCCGTGAGGATGTGCCGGACGCGACGATTGATGCGCTGGTGGAGTCGGTCGCTGCGCCGATTGTTGATGCAATTGACTGCACGCAGTGCGCCAACTGCTGCCGCCACCTGGACGTGTACCTCACGGCTGCGGACGCCGAACGGCTGGCACAGGGGCTGATGATTTCCCTGGACGAGATCGAAGAACACTACATTGACCACGACGAGGCACGGCAGGTCGGCGAGTGGGGCAAGTTCAGCACCAGCCCGTGTGCACTGCTCAGTGGCAAGCGCTGCTCGGTTTACGAACACCGCCCGGAGACGTGCCGCACCTACCCGGCGTTCACGCCAGACTTCCGCTGGACACTACAAGATACTATCGACGGTGCGGCGCTGTGCCCCATCATCTACAACGTGCTGAGTGCCATGGTGGAAAAGGTGGAAGCGTTATAAAGGTGCCGTCGTTTGTAATATGTAACGTAAAAGTTTCCTAAATTCACCACCAACTGATTGAACTGTCAATGTTTTGTCATTAGAATGAGGTGCATAGAGGTCATGCTTCCGTTAGTCAGGTTGCTCCACCCTCTCCACATTACGTTCGATCAGGTGGTAGGTAGGCGTCATGAGCGATATTCAAGATTTGTGCGAGCCAGGCGTTGTCGCTACGTTCGATGCAACACAACGCATTATCTTCGTTCGCTATAGCGGCAAGCTCGCGGGTGAAAACGTGCGCGGCTACTACCGCTGGCTGATGCAGCAAATGCTGCCGCTAATCCGTACCGTGCGTGGCTCCGTGTTCGACTTCCGCGAGGTCGAGTCCATCGCAGCGTCCAACACGCGCACAGTGCCCGGTGCTAGCAGCAGCGCCCACCGCAACATCGACCTCAGTCACATCCCTGTCGCGCTCATCGCCAAAGATCACTACCAGGAACACATCCTGCGCATCACCTCCGCCATGACCCCCCACCCGGAGACTAAGCGCGTCGTCAAATCAATGGAAGAAGCGCTCGGTTACATCAGCGAGTGGGAACAGCGCCTGGGGCAGCACGAAACGTAGCGCCCAGCAGGTAGTTGTTGGTTGACAGTCAACGGTTTTCCGTTCACAGTACACCACGGGTGCCGCCTGCGGGCGGCTGTGGACTAATGACTTTATACTCCCCAAAAGGAATTTTTTGATGAACAAAAGACGTTTTGGCAAAACGGGCTGGATGGTCACGGAAGTTGGACTGGGCACATGGAACATCGGCGCGGGCTGGGGCGATGTGCCGGAAGACCAGGCGATAAAGGCGGTCGAAGCGTCGCTGGACGGCGGCATGAACATCATCGACACAGCAGACGTATACGGCGACGGGCGCAGCGAGCAGATTATCGCCAAGGTGCTGGAAGAGCGCCAACCACAGGAGCGTATCTACGTGGTCACCAAGGCGGGGCGTCGCCTCCCGGAGCAGATCACCGAAGGCTACTCCAAGCAGAACCTCAACGACTGGGTAGATCGCTCCCGTGAGTACCTGAAGGTGGATACGCTTGACCTGGTGCAGTTGCACTGCCCGCCGTTTGGTGTGTATTACAACCCCGCCGTGTTCGAGGCGCTGGAAGAAATGGTGGAGAACGGCAAAATTGCCTACTACGGCGTGAGCGTGGAAAAGGTAGAGCAGGCACTCATCGCCATGCAGTACCCGAACATGGTTAGCGTGCAAATCATCTTCAACATGTTCCGGCACCGCCCCTACGAGCTGTTCTTTGAAGAGGCAAAGCGCAATGATGTTGCGGTGCTGGCGCGGGTGCCGCTGGCAAGCGGGCTGCTCACGGGCAAGATGAGCGCGGACACCACCTTCCCGGAAAATGACCACCGCAACTTCAACCGCAATGGTGAGGCGTTCGATGTGGGCGAGACGTTTAGCGGCGTGAACTTCGAGCGCGGGTTGGAAGCGGTCGAGGAGATACGGGCGCTGGTGCCAGAGGGCGTGACGATGGCGCAGTTCGCGCTGCGCTGGGTGCTGATGTTCGACGCGCTGAGCGTGGTGATCCCCGGCAGCACCAAAGCAGAGCACATCCAGGCGAACATCGAGGCGGCGAGCTTGCCCCCGCTCACGCATGCGCAAATGGGTGCCATCCGCGACATCTACGACCGTTACTTCCGCGAACCCGTACACACCATGTGGTAGAGCGTGCGCGCCTGCTTCATCGGTGCGCTGTTAGGGGTGTAACCGCTGTGCCGCGAGCCCAGCGCCGCTACACCCCTAACACACATACGCTCCAAACTCCCCACTCCGCTACGCAAACAAAAAAGTGACAAGCACACATACCTGATGTTACAATTGTGTGAGATAGCCCACACGCATAACCGCGCCCTGGACAGAACAAGTGCCTATGCTAGATGAAACGCAGCAACCCACACCATATCCAGACGATGACGACGAGCAAGCGCAGGAAACAACTGAGGCGGAGAAAACCATGCTCGTCTCGCCGTTCAAGCGCGGCAGGGTGCCCAGCAGCAAAAACGAACCCCAAACCACAGACTACCGCCAAGCGCTGAAACAGGCGATGGAACGCGCCAAACAAGACCCGAAGTGGGGCAAGTCCCGGTTCACCAAGGGCATGGCAGTAGAGTTCTCCCTGCACGAGACGAACAAGCGCACCGTGTTCGACTACGCCGATACCAAGCGCATTATCATCGGCAGGCTGGACAGCCGCACGGAGGCGCTGCCGCACGTTGACCTGAGCGCGTTTGATGGCTCCAATCAGGGGGTATCTCGGCGGCACGCTGCCGTAGAACGACACGACGATGTGCTGTTCGTCAACGACCTGGGAAGCCGCAACGGAACCTACCTCAACGGCAAGCTGGTGAAGCCCAACAACCCACGCATCCTGCGCAGCGGCGACGAGATCCGCATTGGGTACCTGCTGCTGCTGGTGAAGTACAAACAGGCAGAGTAGCACGCTACCAACCACACAGGGAAATCCATGCCGAAAACCATCCAACGCCTGGACATTTTCATCTCGTCGCCCAGCGATGTCTCGCCAGAGCGTGAGATTGTGCTGCGCGTGGTGGAAAAGCTCAACCGCCTACCCCACATCCGGGAGCGGTACCAACTGTACCCGCTTTTGTATGAGGGCGAAGTGCCCCCCGTTGTGGGGATGCCTGCGCAAACCGTCGTTGATACCTACATGACCGAGGCAAAGGACAGCTACCTCGTCGTGTGCATCCTGTGGACGCGCATGGGCACCGCCTTCACCCACCCAGATACCAAAATTGATTGGAAATCTGGCACGGAGTATGAGTTCACCACAGCATATAACTCTTACAAGAAAAACGGCACGCCGCGGGTGCTGCTCTACCATAAAACGGCGGACAACCCCAACGCCGACGCAGAGCAGGCAGAAGGGGTGAAGAAGTTTTTTGAGCAGTTCAAAGGCGAGGGTAAGCTGTTCGACGGGCTGTATATGCGCTACGACACGATAGAAGCCTTCGAGGATATGCTGTTCGATCACATAGCGCTCATCCTACATGAGAACCCACCCACGCCCGCGCAGGCACAAACCGCGCCCGCCCCACCGGAGTTGCAGGAGGAGGCTCGCCGTTTGGACGCTGCGATGCCGTCGCAGGTGTCGCAGGGGGTGCCCACAGAAGTGCGTGCGACGCTGGTGATGCCGGAGAGCGAAGGGCTGCGGGCGCTGCTGCCCGATACCACCGAGGCAGGCGACATCATCACCAAAAAGGATGTGCGGGCGGGCAACCTCTCCGTTGCGTACCCGCTTGACCCGCAAACGGGCAAACCGAAGCCCATCGGCGTGACAGTACGCGTGCACGCCCCAGACTTTGAGATCATTGAGCCGCAGCAGCACATTATGCTGCACGCCGGGCGCGATGGCGGTCAGTTGACGTTCACGCTGGTGCCGCGTGTGGCACGCAAACGCAGCATTGTGCATGTGAGCGTGCGGGCGCAGTCCCCGAATGACCCGGAGCGCGAGGTGCAGCTCGGCTCTGCTGCACTTGCCGTGACCATCCAACCGATGGGCGTGACGCTGGCACGGCAGGTCATCTGGTCGGTGCTCAGCCTGCCGCTGGCGGGTCTGGTTAATCCGCTGCGCCCGGGTGTGCAAACCGCGCTCCCCAAGCAAAGCGCTGCCACGGACAACACGCCATCCATCGACGATGACGACGATGATGAAATGGTCTGGCTGGGTGATGTGGACACCAACCTGCCACCACCACAGCCGCCACAAGCACCACCTGCGCAATTGGGCGGATTGCTCGCCGACGAAGAACCACCGGCACCGCCAATCGAGTTTGCGGAGGCTGATGAGCCAGAACCGGAAATCGTAGACGACACTGCCCCCTACGAAGCACTGTACGGCGATGACAATAAACCCACCGAAAAATACGAAACCCGCGACATGCCGCCCTGGGTGGAGGAGGAGCACGCTCCGAATGCTGCCCCGGAAGACCCCGCCGCTCCTCCGACGGGTGGCACGACCTACGTTGACCTGGACACGCTGCAAAAGCGCCACAAACGTGCGCTGGAATTCCCGCGCGATACCCAGTACCAGCAGCAGCCAAATTTTGGAACCCCGGCAGAGCAATCACAGCAGGGGTATCCGCCGCCACCGCCGCCGCCCGATGGCACGCGGGGGCAGTTTGCGCCTATCAGCAAAGAAGAGCGCGAGCAACTGCTCGCAGACCGCAACCAGCTAGAGGCGCGGGGGCATCTTGTGCCAAGCAAACGCCCGAAACGCTCGGCGGCAACCGTGTTACTTATTGCCGTGCTGGTGCTGCTGATGCTTGCCGCCGTCGCCGCGTTGAGTTGGCTGGCGATTAACGCGGGGCAGGCAAACACCGCCGCTGCCACGCAAACGGTCATCGCGCAAACACCGAGTGCACCCCAGGGCACCCCACCCCCAGTTAGCGCACCGTAAGAATCGTTAAGGAATATTCACATTCCGTAAATTGTAAATTGTCGTAACATCCCTTAAAATGTCGGCATCCAATAGATGCACAAGTGATAGGGGTATACACGATGGGTCTCTCCCGGCGGTTAAAAGACCAGAACAATCCGAAGCGCCAGGGCAGCAACCGGGCGGACTTCGACAGTGATTTAGACTCGCTATTTTCATCGGAGCAAAGCGCCCCGCAGAAACCCGCGCCCGCGCCCAAATCCGCAGAGGAACCCGTCGACGCCAGTGGCAACGTGCAGGACATCCTCGCAGACCTCATTCCGCTAACGCCGCAGGAAATCACAGATGCGGGTTACCAGCCGCCGCCCAAGCGCATTACACCGCCGCACATCGCCAAGCTGCGCCGCCAACTGCGCCCCAAGCTGCTCGCAGACCCTACCGAGGCAGACTTCTGGCATCGCAACGACCCGTCCAAGCAGGCAACGATCGAAAAGCGCCTGCAAACCGTGCTCAACAAAATGGGGGCAGACCTCTCCGAAGAGGAGTACATCATCCTGCGCGAGGGGCTTTTTAACGACCTGATGGGCTTCGGCGCGATTGAGCCACTCATTCAGGATCGCCGCTACAGCGAAATTATGGTCAACGGTGGCGATGTGATCTTCGCGGAGTTCAAGGGCAAGCTGGCGGAAACCGAAATCACATTCGACGACGAAAATCACGTCCAGTGGACGGCACAGCGCATCGTGCGCCCGCTGATGCGTGCACTGAACCGTGAGAACCCCATGGTGGACGCCCGCCTGCCAGACGGCAGCCGTGTGCACATCGTCACGCAGCCGTCCGCGCTAAACGGCACAACGATTACCATCCGTAAGTTCCCGGAAAAGCGCCTGACATGGGAAGATCTGGTGAAGTTCGGCTCGTTCACAAAAGAGGTGAAAGACTTCCTGGAAGCGTGTGTGGTCGCCCGCCTGAACATCGTCATCAGCGGGGGTACCGGGTCTGGTAAAACCACGCTGCTTAACGTGATGAGCAGCTTCATCCCGGACGACGAGCGCATTGTCACGATTGAGGACGCGGCAGAGCTTGACCTCGCCCAGCGCCACGTTGTGAGCCTGGAAACCGCGCCGCCCATCCCCATGAGCGACGGCGGTGACGGGCACAAGGGTGCGCTACACATCCGTGACCTGGTGAAGGGCAGCCTGCGTATGCGTCCTGACCGACTGGTTATCGGTGAGTGCCGTGGCGGTGAGGCGCTGGACATGCTGCAAGCAATGAACACCGGTCACGATGGCTCGCTGACCACGGTGCACTCCAACAGCAGCCGCGACGCGGTCGCCCGCCTGGAAACGCTGTGCATGATGGCGGGCATGGACTTGCCGCTGGAAACCATCCGGGCACAAATTGCCAGCGCGATTGACATCTTCGTGCAGCAGATGCGCCTGAAGGACGGCAGCCGCAAGGTCGTGCAGATTACCGAACTACAGGGCATGGAGGGCAGTTCGGTCACGCTGCAAGACATCTTCCTCTACAAGACGGAGGGGCACACCGGGCAGGGCTTTAGCCACGAGGGCGGCGGCGACCTGGAACCATCGGGCTTCCGTCCCAAGTTCAGCAAGCAGCTAGAGGAATACGGCTTCAAGCTGAGCGGTAGCATCTTCGGTGTGGGGCGCAAGAGCTTTTAGATCACGCGGTTGGGGGCGCACCACCCACCAAAACAACAGTGCGCCCCCCTCGCGAATTATTCCGCCAGGGCGGTTTCTAGCGGTGCGCCCACCGCACCGATTACCGAATCCCAGGCGAACAACAGCGTGCCATCTACCGTCGCCGCTGCGAGTGCCTCCGGATACGCTGCCACGCCATTGACCGCGCTGGTCTGTGAGAGCGTGAGTGTGCCGAGCATGTCGTTTTCTGCACCACGGTCAAACACCAGAACCTGATTCGTCTCGTTAACGGTTGCCATCAGGTAGCCAGTTGTCTCGTCCATGGTGTGCAGCGCCAGCTTGCCGATGGCGGGAACATCACCGTCGGGGTCAATGATGCTGTTACGCTCCAGTTCGCGGTCGTAGTCGATGCCGTACTTGCGGGCGAAGTCAATGTCGGACATCTCGCCGTGCACTGCGTCAGCACAATACTTCCAGATCGTCACGCCCGGCTCGTTGATGTAGAGCGTACCCTGCGCGTCATCCGTCACGCACCCGGCGAGGCTGTCCCCGATGATGTACTGGCGCAGCAGCGGGGCATCAATCTCGCCCGCGTCATCCAAACCAATGCCGCGCTGCTCCATCAATCCATCGGGGGAGGTGACAATGATGTTGGTCTCGGTGGCGCTCTGGTACAGGCACAGCCCGCCGTTGGTAATGCCGAAGTTTGCCTCGCCCATCGGGGACAGCTCACCCGCAGGCTCAGTGACCTCAAACAGGCGCACGCGGGAGGAATCATCGACGCCGACGGCAAGCAGCGTCACGTTGCGGTCGCCCATGGGCACGTTGTAACGCAGGTCAATGTCCATCGCGTCCGGCAGTTCCACCGCCTGAACCGCCTCGCCGTCCATGGTGTGGACGCTCAGCCCATCGGCATTTGCGGCAATTAACGCCGTTACGGTCTCGTCCGTGGTGCTTTGCCAAACCATTACATCGGCGGCAGCGTCACCAATAGCAGCGGCATCGGAGGTCATCTCGGTTTGGGCGAACGCGGCGGTGCTCACGGTCAGCAGGAGCACAAACAGAACAGATAGTTTCTTCACTGGGGTCTCCGGGGGTGTGATTTAAACAGACGCACCCAAGCGTATGCCATCGGTCGTCAAACGGTGTGAGAACGCGATTGATAACCGATGAGACCCGTGCCCATTTGGGCGGTGTCGGCATGTCCCCGCGCAGGCATCCACGCTATGATGTCCCGATAATTTCACACACAGTAAGGGACAACAGATGACAACCCAAACGCCACTGCTGCTGGGTATGGTGTTCGCCGTGGGCGCGGGCATCGCCATTTCGCTGCAATCCGTGATTATCAATGCCGTCGGCGGGAGCGTGGGACCCGTCCGCACCGCGTTTTTCATCCATGCGGGGGGCGCGGTCGTCGGGGCGGTGATGCTGGGGCTGCTGGTAACGCGCCGCGCCCCGGAGCCGCTGCCGGGCACCGCCGCCCGCATGACGACGCTGTTCCTGTTCGCCGGGCTGATGGGCATGATTACCCTGCCCGCAATTGCGCTGTCCTTCCCACGGGTGGGGCTGGTGGCGGGGCAGTTCGGGCTAATCGCCGGGCAGAGCTTGATCGCGCTGTTGGTGGATACCCTGGGCTTGGCAGGTGCAGATGCTATCCCGCTGACCTGGCAGCGTGTGCTGGGGCTGGGGCTGATGGTGCTGGCGGTGTGGCTGCTGCTGCCCAAGG
Source organism: uncultured Anaerolineaceae bacterium (assembly GCA_964451095.1). Classification (GTDB taxonomy): domain Bacteria; phylum Chloroflexota; class Anaerolineae; order Aggregatilineales; family Phototrophicaceae; genus DAOTTY01. Next base: position 20,806 of record CAYVGI010000033.1, on the reverse strand, counting down.
GCGGGTGACGTTGGATACATCACCCTGCTCACTTGTACCCGAGAGGACGCTTCAATGCTAAAACTGTCCTATCCTTTTATTGCAAACCGAGAGGGATTTAGGGTGAGGGCAAGTGCGGCATCCATGTTGATCGTCTTAGCATTCGCCCTGCTGAGCGCTCGCCCCGCCGCCGCCCACGGCTACATCGTGCGTGCCATCCCGGAAGACCGCGCCGTGCTGGAACGCGCCCCTACCCGTGTGCAGTACTGGTTCAGTGAGGAGTTGGAGCCAGAGTTCAGCCGCATTGACCTGCTAGACCCACTCGGTGAGTTGATTGCTACAGGCGGCGTGGACGAAGAAGATCAAACATTGATGGTGCTGCGCCCGCCCACAGACCTGCCAGACGGTGCCTATGTGGTCGCGCTGCGCCCTGCCTTTGCCAGTGACGGTCATGTGGTGGCGGAGACGCGTGTGTTCTTCGTTGGGGAGCGTGTGGGCGGTGTGCAGGGCACAGACGCCAGCGACACCGCTGTGCCGCTAGAAGTCGTGTGGCGGGGGATTGTGCTCACATCCACAACGCTGCTGCTGGGCGTGTTTGTGCTGTACGACCGGGTGCTGCTGCCCGCATGGGGCAGCAAAAAGCATGTTGCGGGCTTCCTGCCCGCGCGCGTGATGACCCGCCTGACGTGGATTGCTGGCGGCGCGTTGGTGGTTGCGGTGGGTGGCAATGTGCTGGCGCTGCTGCAAAACGCCACGGTGCTGTTCGATGCGTCGTTGGGGCGTGTGGTCAGCAGCAATCTATGGAACACCGCCCGCATTAGCTCGCGCTTTGGCGAGGTGTGGAATGTGCGGATGCTGCTGCTGGCGGTGCTGGTCGCACTGCTCGCCCTTACGGTCTACTGGCGCAACGAGAAGCCGCGCACCGTGGCACCCTTCTGGCGGGCACTGATGTGGGGGACCGCGCTGGTCGTCGGCACGTTTGCCGTCAGCAGCCACGCCACGGGCGCACTGGTGATGCCGTGGGTGGCGGTGCTCATGCACTGGTTGCACACCACTGCTGTTGCCGTCTGGACGGGTGGGTTAGCGGCATTGGCACTGGTTTTGCCCGCTGCGCTGGCACCCTATGACAGTGAGCAGCGGCGATTAGCACTGTTGGCAGCGATGCGCCGTTTCTCCCCGTTGGCGCTGGGTGCTGCCGCTGTGACCATCACCAGCGGGATGTACAATGCGCTGAACTGGCTGTTCACGCCCGCAGATGTCGGCAGCACGTACGGTGTGCAGTTGGTCTACAAGGTGCTGCTGGTGCTGGGGCTGCTGGCGGTGGGCGCGGTGCATCACATTGCCGCGCAACCGGAGCGTTATGCCCGCTGGCAGGGCATTGTGCAGCGGTTTGGCGGCTGGCGGATGACCCTGCCGCTAGAGACGATTGCGGCGGCGGCGGTGCTGGTCGCGGCGGGCTTCGTCAGTGCGACGCCGCCCCCTACCCCGGACTTCGTCAACGCGGATGTGCCCACACCGCAGGCATCACAAACAGTGGACGGCGTCACCACACAGATGACCATTGCTCCCGGTGGTCTGGGTGTGAACACCTACGATGTGCGCGTAGACGGTGCCGCGCCAAGAGACGTTTTCGTGCAGTTGGTGCGCCCGGAGGATGACCGACGCGGGGTGTGGCACAGCGCCGAACCCGTGGAGGACGGTCTGTTTGTGGCGGCAGGCGACGAACTGGACGAGGAGGGGGATTGGCTGGCGCTGGTGGATGTGCAGAACGAGGACGGCACCGTCACTCGGACGGTATACGAGTGGGAGATCACCGACGCGGCAAGCGTGCTGCAAAGCATCCCACCGCGCTGGCAGCATTGGGTGTCACTCAGTGCAGTGATGCTCGCGTTGGGGTATGTGATTGCGCCCGGTTACACCGCCATGATTCGCCGCGCCAACCTGAACGCGCTCACGGTGAGTGTGGGTGTGCTGGCAGTAATTGGCACCGCCGTTGTGATCGCACTTACGACGGTGTACATCCAGGGGGTGCAGCAGGAAACCGCCCGCGTGCTGAACCCGCCGCCCGCACAGGTAAACCCTGTCCTGCCAGATGCGAGTTCGCTGCGTGCAGGGGCGGCGCTATACGCCGAGCGCTGCGACTGGGAGCAGGACGCCCGCGCCTTTGATTCGCTGGTGGAGCGGTTGCCGCGTACCCGCGATGAGGAGTTGTTTGCGTTTACACGTGAGGGATGGCGCTCGCTGCCCGCATGTGCTGCACCGCTAAGCGACATGGAGCGCTGGCACATCGTCAACCATGTGCGGACGTTCGCCGTGCGGTAACGATTCGCTAGGGGGTGCGGATGCAGTCCCTAGCGAATGTTATGCGTTGATGAATGCGTCAACAGCGTCGTCTATGTGCAGTGTAACTTGATTCCAGTCCGACACGATATCACTAATTTGATAGAGTGCTTCACCGCCCTTTGTTTCCCATACCAGCACATCCATACTGTTACTCTCAAACCATATCCCGATGGTTCCCTCTGCTTTGCTGGATTGAAACTTCACCAGTATGTTTCTGTTGCCGTCCCGCACACGGAATTTTGTTTCCACATAGAACTCGTCATGCTGCATGTCCGAACTGGCTGAGCCAAGGACAGACAATTCGTGCGCCTTCAGTTGGATATGTTCAATCACGAGTCCGTAGTTATCCTTTATCACGGTGCTATTTTCTCCTTAGCACATCAGATATATCGGTAGCATCAGGCATCTCATCAATAGGTTGCCCTGTAACAATGCGCCAGCGGTGCGCCTGGCTGGAACCGGGTGCCGGAATGGTCGCCCAGCCTAGCGCGGCATTGGTCACCCACCACGCGCTACTTGCTTTTACATCAAACTCTGCATAGACACTACCCGGTCTGGCTTGGTTTACAAAGCCATCGGGACCGTCGAGCAATGTGTACGTCGCCTCTCCTTCGCTGCCCACCTGTATCTTACCTGTGCTCAGCATGTTTGCGTATTCCGCCTCGCGCATCCAACGCCCCATGCGCACAGTGGCATTCTCGTCTACTGGCTTGCGCATCTCCACAGGTGTGCCAAGCCGCCGAAACGCAATGTTATTCGTTCCCGACGTTAAACAACCTTGCCCCAATTAAGTCCCCCGAAAATGCGTTGTATGGTTCGTTGTGTTATTTGGGTATTCTACCACGGGCGAGGGTTGGCGTTCGTTGCCCACGGCATGTGATGCGCCGCTGAGCAACCCAATTTGCCCTGCCCCCACGCATTGCGTAAGATAGCCATAGGCGTTCTTGTCTAAACACTGAGACGACAATGAGGCACTTTAGGTGAGGGTGGCACATGGCAGACCAACAATCCTTTGACAAGCTAGTAAAACTAATGGCACGGGCGGAACAACCGTTCAACGAGCAGGTGGTGGCGATGGACTGCAAAGAGGACTGCGAGGAAATCGCAGAAATGGCAGAACGCGTTGCCCGTGGGGAGAGGTTGAAAGACATCTTCCCGGAGTACTTTGAGCATCTCAACCAGATCCGTTGTAGTAAGGAAGAGTTCGAAGCACTCGTCAGTGTATTGAAGGCGGAATTAAGCGCGAGTGAAGAAGGCTCCGCGCAGGACAAATAATCCGCCCTTTATCTCAATGTGATTATTAACCGAGTTTTTCGGTAAAAGTGAGGAAAACACATGAAGCGCGAACGCGTCGTAATTATTGGGTCAGGTCCGGCAGGCATGACTGCCGCACTCTATACTGCCCGTGCCCAGCTAAACCCTGTAGTGATTATCGGTAGCCAATTCGGTGGGCAGGCAGCAATCACCCACGAGATTGAAAACTACCCCGGCTTCGTAGACCCGCTGAGCGGTCCGGAACTGGCAGAGCGCATGAAGGGGCAAAGTGAGCGCTTTGGTGCCCGCTACGAGTGGGACATGGTGACAGGTGTGGACTTCTCCGAACGCCCGTTTAAGGTGGAAACGAACAACGAAACCTACCTTGCGGACAGCGTCATCATCGGCATTGGCGCAGACCCACGCAAGCTGAACATTCCGGGCGAGAAGGAATACACCGGGTTCGGCGTGAGCTACTGTGGCACCTGTGACGGCTTCTTCTTCCGGGGCAAGGAAGTGGTCGTTGTTGGCGGCGGCGACAGCGCGTTTGAGGAGTCCATCTTCCTGACGAAGTTCGCTACAAAGGTCACCATTATGTACCGCAAGGGCAAGGAAGACCTGCGTGCTGGCGTGCAACTGCAAAGCCGTGTCTTCAAGAATGAGAAGATTGACCTCATGTACAACACGGTGGTGAACGAGGTGAAGGCAAACGAAGATGGTACCGTCGGCGCGGTGAACGTGACCAACAAGGAAACGGGCGAAACCTACGACTTCAAGACGGACGGCGTGTTCATCTTCATCGGGCACATCCCCAACAGCGATGTGTTCGGGGGGCAGCTTTCCACAGACGAAAGCGGCTACCTGCTGACGGATGAGCGTCACCGCACCAGCGTAGAGGGCGTGTTCGCCGCTGGCGAGATCCAGGACCCGATCTGGCGACAGGTGGCAACATCGGTCGGTCAGGGCACCGCCGCTGCCATGAGCGCAATCCACTGGCTGGAAGAGCACGAAGAAGAACTGCAATCGCTTGACCGCGAAGACGCGATTGAGGACGAAACAGTCACCCTCAACCCGTAGCCGCCCCCACCACAACAAGTCAACACCACACGGGCGCAGTCCACACAGATTGCGCCCGTTTTCGTTATGATTGTGAAGATGCCGTAAACATTGGAACAAACCCCGCCTATCTACCGTCTTTGTGGATGTAAGCTAAACACAATCCGACACAGGAGGTAGACCCCCATGCGCAAGTTCTCTCGTACCCGACTCACGATTACAGTCTCCATCGCCGCCGCCGTTGTGCTAATGCTTCTGGTCACCAGTTGCGGCGTCAGCGGCGACCGCCAACGCACAGAAGCACCCGTGGCAGCTTCATTTGACGCACAAGCAGAGGTAGATTTTGAAGCCGGTGAGATGCTAGCGGACGAGGCTCCGGCAGATGGAGCGCTCGCCATGACGAGCGGTGCTGCTGCCAACGCCCCGGCAGAAGTACCAAACCAGCAGCAGCGCATCATCCTGCGAGACGCCAACCTGCAAATCACTGTTGAGGACACCGAAGCGACCATCGGTAACATCTCCACCATGGCAAACGACATGGGCGGTTGGGTCGTGACGGCGAACAGCAGCACCACCATACGCGGCAGCGACGGCGCTGAGATCACCAACGGCAGCGTGACCGTGCGCGTCCCGGCGGAGCGGTTAGACGAAGCACTGACCACCATTCGTGACGGGGCGGTGTCTGTAGATGGCGAGACGGTCAACGGGCGTGATGTGACCGAAGAATACGTTGACCTGAGCAGCCGCCTGAGCAACCTGGAGGCGACCGAAGAGCAACTTGTGGAAATCCTGGAAACTGCCTACACCGTGGAGGATGTGCTCGCCGTGCAGCGCGAACTTACCACTGTGCGCGGGCAAATTGAGCAAATCCAGGGGCGGCTGCGCTTCTTCGATGAGGCGGCGGCGTTCTCCTCCGTGAGCGTGACCGTGCGCGAGCAGGTGCCATCTGTGGGCAACGTCGAAGTCGCGGGCTGGAGTCCGTTGCAAACCGCACAGAACGCTTTCGGCTCGCTCATCGTTGTCGGGCAGTTCTTGGCAGATAGCGTCATCAACCTGGCGATTTTGGGCGTGCCTATGCTGGCGGTGCTGGTCGCTGTCGTGTGGACTGCCCGCCGCGTGATGCGCAGGCTGCGGGGACGCAACACGGTCACCCCGGCAACAGGCGACTAGCCCTGTGTGACAAACGCCCAGGTTTGCGGGCAATTGATTGAGCTTGCCGTGCCACCCGCCTACCCTGGGTAACAGATCAACCATATTCAGGAGGCGAGTAAAATGGCACGGCAGTTTCTCTCAAGCAGGCGGCGCACACTGGCAGAGATCGTCGGTGTGCTGGCACTGGTTCTAGTGATGCTCTTTGTGGGGTTGGCGCTAACGGGACCGTCCATTGGCAATGTGTTTTCGACCACCATCAGCAACGTGCCTGCGGGCTACAACCCCAGCACGGCGGGCAGCACTGTGACCACCAGCGGCGGCGAGCTAAACTATGAGCTTGCTAACGCGCAGCAGCAAAACCGCGTCATCCTGCGGGATGCCACGCTGCGCATCGTCGTGACGGACACGCTCACAACGTTAGATAACATCGAGCAGATGTCTGTGGGCATAGGGGGTTGGGTCGTGACGGCCAACAGCAGCACATCCACCCGCACCAGCGATGGCGCAAACGTCACCAATGGCAGCATTGTGGTGCGCGTCCCCGCAGAGCGGTTGGACGAGGCGCTAGGCAGCATCCGAGAAGGCGCACTGGAAGTGACCAGCGAGACCATCGAAGGTATGGACGTCACGGAAGAGTACATCGACCTGAGTGGACGACTGGAAAATCTGCGGGCGACGGAAACCCAACTGGCAAACATCCTCGAAACGGCGGAAACCGTCGAGGATGTGCTGGCCGTGCAGGTGGAACTGAGCAACGTGCGCGGGCAGCTAGAGCAAATCGAGGGGCGGCTGCGCTACTTTGATGAGGCAGCAGCGTTTTCATCCGTCACAGTGAATGTGCGCGAACAAGTGGCGGCAGTGGGTAACGTGCAGGTCGCCGGGTGGAACCCGCTACAAACCGCAAGCAACGCGCTGGGCGGGCTTATTGTGCTGGGGCAGTTCCTGGCGGATAGTGTGATTGTGCTGGCAATTTTTGGTGTGCCGCTGGGGGCGCTCTTCTGGGTCGCCCGCCGTGTGACGCGGCGCTTGCGCGGCGATAAGCACAAGCACCCCACGCCCGCCTAGCTACTCGTCGCTTTCTGGCGGAGGGGGCACGGGCAGCGCGTCAACGTCGGTGTCCTTCCACTGTGCCCCCTCGTCAATCATCATGTGCGGGATGCCATCGCGCACCGGGTACTTGTAGCCGCTGGCGTCGCACACTAGCCACCACCCGTCATGCGCTACGCGCAGGCGTGCCGCGTTGTCGTCTGTTTCCTTTAGCGCAACCGGGCAGCGTAGCAGGCTCAGCAGTTCTGGGTCGAGTTGGGGGGGTGTGTTTTCGGTCATGGTGTGTTCTCGTCGTCGGTCTTCATCGGCAAAAGCGCCGGGGATTGTAGCACAGAACTCGCATTTTTTGGTTCCCTCTGCACGTTCTCGTTACAATGGTGGCAAACGGTGCCAACGCAGGGGAAGCACGCTCCATATGACGTACCTCAATACATTTTCTATCGTCGCACACGACCCAAAAGAGCAAGCATGGGGTGTCGCCGTTGCCAGTAAGTTCCTTGCCGCCGCCGCGCTGGTGAGCTGGGCGCAGGCGGGCGCGGGTGCAATCGCCACCCAGTCGCTAGCAAGGGTCGGCTACGGACCGCGCGGGCTGGCAATGCTGTCCGATGGTACCTCCGCTGCGGATACACTCGCTGCGCTGCTAGCAAACGACCCCGACAGCGACCAGCGGCAGGTCGGCATTGTGGATGCGCAGGGGCGTGTGGCAGCGCACACAGGTGACGCCTGTAACCACTGGGCAGGGCACCACACCGGGAATGGCTTCTGCTGCCAGGGCAACATCCTGGCGGGGGAGATGGTGCTGGGTGCGATGGCAACTGCCTACCAAACCGCAAAAGGCGAACTCGCTGACCGTCTGCTTGCCGCGCTGCAAGCGGGTGAGCGGGCGGGCGGCGACAGACGTGGTAAGCAGAGCGCTGGGTTGCTGGTGGTGCGCCCCAACGGGGGCTACGGCGGCGATACCGACCGTTACCTGGATTTGCGGGTGGACGACGCGCCCGACCCGGTGGCGAAGCTGGGGGCACTGCTGCAAATGCACCATCTGTACTTTGGCACGCCACGCGCCGAAGACAAACTCCCCATCACGCCGGAGATTGCCCGCGAGCTGCAAACGATGCTCATTGAGCAGGATTACATGCAGGGCGACGCCGACGGCACCTGGGACGAGATTACGCGCATGGCGTTTTGGGAGCTGGTGGGCACAGAAAACCTGGAAGTGCGCTGGAACCTGGACGGTGACACGGACAAGATTGACCGCGTGGCGCTGCAACACCTGCGCCAACGCTTCGGCAGCGACTCATAGATTCGGTTTTGTCTGTGCCTTTTTGTCTGTGCCTTCTTGAATAGCTGTGGGGTTTTCAACCCACAGCGAATAAGCTTTGCCCGCCAGCCGATCTGTTGTTTATGGCGGCGAGATGGTAGCAACGCCGCCGATGACGCCCGCAACCCACCCCTGCGTACCAAAGGCGTCCTGGACGCGCCACCACGTATACTGCTCGTCCTGCACCGGACCTGCCAACACGACGATGTAGTCCCCGCGTGCCAGGCTGCCCACAATGCTCGTGCCCGTAGACGGCTCCGCCCGCACGTTAAGTCCGCCGTCTGCCAGCACACGCAACTGCTGCCCTGGACTGTAAACGCTGCCTTCGATTACGCCAGACGGGATACTTGCGGCGGGCACCACGCCCACACCCGTACCTGTCGTTTCAATGCCGCCAACCACGGGCACACTGCTCACCCCGCCAGACGCATCGCGTATGGAGCCGTTGGCGCTGACGTAGTAGCTGCGCCCATCGGTGGTTTGCACGAGCGCGGCATCGCGGGCATAGTTCCACTCGATCATCTCCGGTGGTGCCGTGCCCACCTGCCCGGAAATCGTGCGCCCCCCCCCATCTACCAGTCGCACCGCGCCGCCGGGCGTGCTTGCCGCAAACGCCAATATCGCACCGTTCGGGCGCTCAATCGCGTCCTGCACATACACCCCCGCCGCGCTGCCGTTGAAAAAGATGTTGATCTCGCCCGTCTCCGGGTCTAGCCAGCCGATGACATGCTGCCCGCCAGGGTCACGCCCGCTGATGAGTACCCTGCTGCCATCGGCGGACCAATTCGCGCTGTCGTAGCGGTACAGCGGCGGCAGAACGTCCAGTCGATACCAGTTCGTCGCCTGGATGACAAAGCCGCGCCGCCCCTCCTCTGGCAAATTGAGCACGATGAGCACATTTTCGGTGCTGTTTGGTCGCCACTTGATGGCGTGGGTTGTCCAGCGCCACACATCGCGCCCCTCACCCAACACCGTCTGGCAGCCTGCATGACCTTCTCGTGGGCAGTCGCGCAATAGCTGGAAAGCCGCCCCGTTCTTGATGAACCATGCACCGTCGTTGTTCACCGCGATGTTATCGTTGGAGCGCACGATAAACGCCAGCCAGCCCTGGTCGCCGTAGGTGATGTCAACGACAGCGGCGTTGTTCTGGTCACGCGATTGAATCTGGTAGTGGAACTCCGTGAACGGCTCCCGGTTTGCAACCTGCGCGACCCCCTCCGCACTGCCCCGGAAGATCACGCCGCTGCCCGTCACGACTGTGTATTCGTCCGGGTTTGCCGGGTTGCGGGCGTAAAGCTCCGCCCCCACACCCCCCGTATCTATTGAGCTGTCTAGCGGCACGCCCTCGCCGCTGCCAATCGTGAAATCCAGCAGTCCGCTGGAGGGCGCGGGCGGCGCAAAGCCCGGCGGCGGCGACGGCAGCACCGTGTCGCGGCTGAGCGTGGGCGGGATAACGACCGAGCGTGGGTCTACGGTGGGCGGCAGCGGTGTTTGCGTCGGGAAGGACGCTAGCGTGGGCAGTGTCTCTACACCGTCGCTGTCGGGTGCGCCGGGCGATGGCGTGAACGTGATGATGCCCGTGTCCGGGAACTCAGTGGGTGCCGCCAGCGTTACGAACGTTGGCGTCGCCGGGATGGGCGTTGCCGTGCCTGTGGGCGCGATCGTGGGCTGTTCCGTGGCGGTTTCGGTCTGCGTCGGCACGATGGGAATCGCGGTTGCCGGGCGCGGCGTGGGCGTCCGCGTGAGCGTCGGCGGCAGGGGGCGCGGCGTGCGGGTGGGCGGCGGCAGCGGCGGCAGGGTTTCCGTCGGTGTGGGGCTGTTTGGCGGTGGCAGCGGCGTGAACGTTGGTAAGTCGGTGTTCGTCGGCGTCAGCGTGGGTGTGGATGTCTCCGTAGCGGTGGACGTGGCGGTGTTGGTTGCGGTTGGCGTTGCGGTAGATGTGCTGGTTGGCGTCGGGGTTGCGGTTTCGGTGGGCGTGCTCGTCTCGGTGAGTGTTGGGTCGGGCGTGTTGGTCTGCGTGGGTGTGGATGTGCTGGTTGCTGTTGGGGTCTGGGTGGCGGTCGGTGTTTGGCTGGGTGTGCTGGTTGCCGTTGGCGTGGATGTGGGGGTGGGTGTCGCCGTTGGCGTGATGGTCGGGTCGGGTGTGTTGGTTTCCGTCGGGATGTTCGTAGGGGTGTCCGACGGCAGGGCGGTCGGCAGCAGCGGTTCGGTCGGCTCCTGCAAAATGCGCGTCGGTCCGATGGTCGGTGTGGCGGACGGCGCTATCGTCGGTGTGACCTGTACTTCTGGCACGCCCAGCGTACACGACGCAGCAGTCAGCAGTACCAACACAGCGGCACTCGTCGTCCGCATACGTGCCCCAGTAACGAAACGAATCCAGTTGCTGAAAGCCATAACGCCCTTATTTGCCCCACGGTCATCATGCTCCATTATAACCGCCTTGCAAATGTGCGCGACAACCGTAGGGCAATCGTATTACGGGAACCACCATAGCGGCGGGGGCGTTGGTAGCTGCACCCCCCAAAATGTGTGTTTCACCCTCCAAACGCCATTCCCCTGTGCGCTTGGCTCCGTCATAATGGGGTACAGCCTTGTTCAACCTGGTGGTGCACCACAAAGGTATTTAAGGATTGTTTTGATAACCTTTGCGGTCAAACCCTAGCATCTATCCAACAAAAAAGACGAACCCCATGCCCGACAATATCAACGACACCCTGCACAACCTGAACACCGAACTGCAACATGCAGAGGCAAAGACCACCGACGACCGCGCCACCACCCTGCGCCAGCGGCTCGATTTGTTCATCAACGGCGACCCGGACAACGACGACTGGAACGGGCTGCGTGCCGAGCTGCTAGAAGCAGAAGCGCACTTCATCGAAACACACCCCAGGCTGGCGTCTACGCTGCGCAGCGCCGTTGCCATCATAGACAACGCCGGGCTTTAGTAATTTTCCGCGAAAGTGCTAGCCACATCCTGATTCCGTTCTATAATAGGTGTAGCGCAAAGCGCGTGCGGACATGACTAACGAAAGGTGTGGCAATGGCGCAGAATAAACCCTGGTGGAGTGCCCCCGTGCGCTGGATGCGGGCACTGCGCAAGAAAAACCCCCTCACGAAGAGCGCCCCCAAAGAGTGGCAACGCCCAGAAACCGACGAGGAATATCAGCAACTGTTGCACTGGGATGGCTTCATTGCGCCGTTGTACTGGGATGAGGATGACCTCAACGAGTACCCCGCCATCATCCAAGACCTGAGCGACCTGGATGAGTACCTGCTGCCGACGTTCTGGGAGTACAACCAGAAGTCGCGCTACTATCAGGTGCGCTACCATACCTACCAGTGGGTGTTCATCATCGGTGCGTTTGTGACGACGGTGTTCGGCACACTCGCCACATATTACTCCGGCAACGTGGTCAGCATTGATATGGGCGGGCTGCTCAGCCGCTTTAACATCACCATCCCGGCGACTACCTTAGAACTGGTCACGATATTCAGTGTGCTCACCACTATCGTGAGCGGCGTCACCAGCTACTACACGCTGCTCAGCAACCAGGGCGAGCCACGCAAGCGCTGGGCGAGCTACCGCCGCCTAGCGGAAGAACTGCGCATCCTGTACTTCAAGTTCATCTCCCGGCTAGAGCCATACGACCGCCCCAACCGCGTGGAGACAATGCGCCGCCGCGTCATCGAAATCCGAGAAGAGGAGCTTTCCAGTGCGGCATAACATGACCCGTGAACAACGAGACGAACACGTAGAGCGCATCCGCCGCTGGCAGGGTCCGCTGGATGAGGCGACCTCTGAGGTGCTGACGCGCATTTACGTCAAGCGCCGCATCGACTATCAGATGGACTACTACCGCTTCAAGTCCAACGAATTCGAGGAAAGCTCAGACTCCGCCTTTCGCGCCGGGGCGATTGTGCTCTCGCTCACATCGGTGCTGGCAGCATTCAGCACCAGCGATGCTAACTCGTTCCTGTATCTGCTGACGGCAATCCTGCCCGCCCTGGCAGCAATGATTGCGTCGTTCCGGTCGCTCTACCAGTGGGATCGGCAGGCGCAGCACTACCGCGACACGATTTTGGGCTTGCAGCGTGCCAGCCTCACCCTGCCCGACCTTGACCAGGTCAACGCGAAAACGGCGGCACAGGTGTTCACCACCCTTGTGGAAGCATCGGAGAAGGTCTTCTACGATGAGGTGAGCCAGTGGGGGCAAATTGCCCAGGGCGACGAGGAATCCAAGGACACCGACGAGTTGGTCATCGCCTTTGCCCGGGAGTACGGCATCGACATCTACGACGAAAGCGGCAACATCGACCAGCAGAAGGTCGCCAACATCCAGCAGATGTTGCAGGTGTCGCAGGCACCACCCGCATCATCCATGATTGAGCTGCCCCACCTTGACATGACAGGCGCTGAACAGGGCGGCGACGTGCCCGACGCGGTCATCGCAGAGTCAATCGAGACAGGCAGCGTCAGCGCGGTGGACGCTAGCGAGAACCTGCGCGATACCAGCATGGCGGATGTGTCCGGTGCTGCCTACACACCAACGTTCGCCGAAACGGCAGGGTTTGACCCCACCATGAGCGACGCAGGCACCGCAGATGTCCCTGCCAGTGACGCGGGCGCTGCCTACACACCCCAGGTTGCTGAAGTGCCCGTAGTTAACACCACAACGGACAACACCGCCATGAGTGATGCGGGCGTTGCCTACACCCCCCAGGTGAGCGACATCCCGATGAGTGACGCGCCAGCGACAGCGCCCGCCACGCCTGCCACCGATGCACCGTCACCGGGTGGGCTGCTTGGCAACTACGCGGCACAGGTGGGCAGCTTTGCCAAGAACCTCAGCCCAGACTCGTTCGGCAGTGATGCACCCGACGAAGTGACCACCGCCCCCACCCCAACCAACGGCGCTCCCGTCACCGGGGCAGATGCACCACCGACCAGCGGAGCCGCCAGTATGCTAGGCAACTACGCCGCTCGCGTTGGGGAGTTCGCCAACAACCTGACGCCGGAGTCCTTCGGCAGCGACGCACCCGGCGACGGCGTGGAAATGCCCACGCAAACCACAACCAACGGCACAAACGGCAGCCACGACGACAACGGCACCCCCGGCGCCAACGATGCCCCCGGCACCAACGATGCCCCCGGCACGATGTTGGGGACCTATGCCTCGCGCATGGGTCATTTCGTCAAGAACCTCAGTCCAGAGTCCTTCGGTAGCGACGCGCCAACCCAGGACTTTGAAACGCAAGATGTGGGCGCTGGCACGACCCACGCGACCACCGCTGACGGCAGCGACGCACCTACGTCTTAGGGTGCGTCGATGATTTCGACCGATTCGGTAGGGGCAACGTGTGCTGCGGCTGTGGCACACGACGCCCTCTACGCAACGTAAATAACTCAACAAATCCTATAAAAGGCGACAGACACGGAGGCAGACAGCACACACGCATGGGTCATGACGACGAACAGCGAGCGCTTTTCGCACAAGGGCGGGCAGAGTTTGAAAGTGCCCGCTGGCACGCCTTTTGGACGGAGATGCGCGACCTGATGCTCAATCGTCCGGTCGGGCTGCTTAGCTTCGACGACATCCGCGAGCAACTGCACCTGAACGAGCAAGTTTATCGGGGGCTGAAAGACATCCCCGTGGAGAATATCGTCGGCAGTGTGGGGCGCTACCGAGACTTCACCAGCAACTTCCTGCCGCGCAAAGCAGACATGGTGCACCGCTGGAGCAACGTCTACGCACACATGAACAACATGACCGGGCTGCCCCCCATTGATGTGTACAAGGTGGATGATGTGTACTTCGTGCGAGACGGCAACCATCGTGTGTCCATCGCCCGCGCTACCGGAATGCCGACCATTGAGGCATACGTGACCGAACTGAGAACGCCCATTCACCTCTCCGCAGACATGACCCCCAAAGACCTGTCTGCGGCTGCCGCCTACGGCACCTTCCTGGACAAAACCAAGCTGGACATCAACCGCCCCAAGCAAGAGGCAATTCAACTGAGCGAGGCAGACCGCTACAACGACCTGCTCGACCACATCCGCCTGATGCAGCAGGTGATGGAACATCAACGCGGCTACGGCGTTGCGCTGGAACGAGCTGCAATGCGCTGGTACGACACGATTTACACCCCCGTGGTTGAGCTAATCCGCAAGTATAACGTGCTGGATAAGTTCCCCAAGCGCACCGAAGCAGACCTGTACGTGTGGATTAGCGAGCACCTCAAACACCTGATTGACAGATACGGCGAAGACGCGGACGAAGTAACGCTGAGCAACGCCATGGTCGATTTTCTCGCGGAAAACAAGATTCCGGTGCCAAAACGCCTGCTCACAGAGCAAGACAAGCCGCTGAGCGCAGCAGAATGAGCGTTCTTTAATTGTTTTCGCCGCCACGTTGATTGCATTGTGGCGGTTGCTCGTTTACACTCGACTCGTCAGAGTTAGTGTAACGTTAACTTACTCTAGAATTTTTATATTCCCTACACACCTAAGCTAGGAGACCCCATGCTTAACATTCGTAACCGTGCGCTGATGCTTGCAGTCGCGCTCGTATCCGTTTTTGCATTTGCCACCAGCGCCTACGCCCAAGAGGGCACCTTCGGCTTGAGCGAAGAAGACTTCGCCCTGTGGACATCCGCCAATGGTGCTAGCACAGCGTTCAGCGCTCTGGACTATTCGTTCGTCGCCGACGCAACGGTGACCTCTGAAGGTGAATCGTTCGCTCTAACCCTCAACGGCAACGGCGTGATTGATGCTGCTACCGGCGCACTGACGCTGGATATTGACGGCAGCATCGACGGGCTGGGCGCGGTAGACGTTTCGCTGCGTTTGGTCGGAGACACCCTCTTCATCAGCGGCATTGACGGCACGGACACCTGGTACTCTGTTTCCGACGCGGAACTGCAAGATTTCCAGGATCAAGCAGGTGACTTCCTGCCCTTCGACCCAGACGCACTTGCCTCTGGCGACCCGTCCGCACTGGGGCTTGACGAAGACGCGCAAATGGAAGTGTTCAACGCAGCATTCGGGCTGGTAGAGTCCCTGCCGAACTACGTCACGGTCACGCGTGAGGCAGACGCAGCAGGCGAGGCAGTGTTCGTCACGGAGTTCATGCTGGCAGACTTTGTGAGCGACCCCAACCTGGAAACACTCGTTGCAACTGGCATCGCCAGCGAGGGCACGGTTTCCTTCGAGGACGCACAGGCACAGGCAGCAGAGGCAATGGGTGCCGCCGCAATGGTGATGGCAGGCAGCGAACTCAGCTACACCCAGAACATCGACACGGCAACCAATATGGTGAACCAGGGTATCCTGGCGCTGCTCATCGACAGCGAAATGCTGGGGCTGGTGGTTGATGTGAACTTCGACGTGACCATCAACGAGTACGACCCTGCCGTCTCCGTAGAGGCACCGGCAGAATCTACACCCATCTCCGAGCTAACGGGCGCACTGGCAGGCTAGCACCCCCCACCTGCACAACGTCTTTCCGCTGGCGGGGCACCTACCAAACCGGGTGCCCCGCTTTGCCCTCACATGGCAGCGAGCGTGCGCTTATTGCCCTCCAGTGCGCATGATGATACACTTTTGACGCCACGGGTTATAAAAGCATTTAACTGAGGAGAATGGCGCGTTGGATCAGAGTGCCTCAACTGTGCTGGTCGTAGACGACACAGAAGAAAATACCGACATCCTGGGCTACCTTGTCCAATCCATGAAGCATACTCCCGTCATCGCCATGAACGGCAAACAGGCTTTGCAGCAGCTAGAGCAGCAGCAAATTGACCTGGTTTTGCTCGACATCATGATGCCGGACATGGACGGGCTGGAAGTGCTGCGGCGCATCCGCGAGCAGTATGACCTGCAACAGCTCCCGGTTATCCTGCTAAGCGCCCTCGCAGAGGTAAAAAACATCGTCAAGGGCATCGAGGCAGGTGCCAACGACTACATCACCAAGCCGTTTAACACCCGTGTGGTGCAGGTTCGCATCAACTCCCAGCTACAGGTTAAACGGATGTGGGACGAGCGCCAGCGCATGTTAAACGCGCTGCAACACGCCAACGCCACCAAAAACCGCCTGATGCAAATTGCATCCCACGACCTGAAGAACCCCGTTAGCAACCTGAACATGATCATCAGCTTGCTGGAGCCAGCGATAGACCCCACGCCGGAAAACCGCGACCTGCTGAACATGGCATACCGCTACACCGAAGAAATGACGGAAATCATCAGCGAGTTCCTCGACCTTGACATCCTGCGCGATGAAGTCATCGAGATCGAACCTGCGCCGCTGGCAATGGACTCCCTGGTGATGGATGTGGTGAAAGACTACCAGCACGCCGCCGCCAAAAAAGATGTCGTCGTGCAAACGCACCTGCACCCGGTCACCGTGCTGGCAGATGACAAGCGGCTGCGGCAGGTCGTCGCAAACCTGGTGAGCAACGCCATCAAGTACACACCACCGGGCACCACCGTGCACCTGCTCAGCCGGTACGACGGCGACTGCGCCTACCTGCACTTCCGTGACCAGGGCAGCGGCATCCCTGCCGACGAGGCGCACATGCTGTTCCAGCCGTTCGGCAAGCTGAGCACGCAGCCAACCGACGGTGAGCACAGCACCGGGCTGGGGCTGTGGATTGTGAAACAGATGATGGACGCGCAGGGCGGGCAAGTCGGGCTGAACACCGACTACACCGACGGCGCGGACTTCTGGATTAGCGTGCCGCTCGTGTAGCCTTTACGACATTCATTAATTAGCGTTGCCCTACAACCCAAACATACCACTTGCCTTAATTTTAGCGCAAGTGTAAAATGCTGCTATCTTTCGAAAAATTAAGATGTGTTGTGGGGTCCTAATGGTAGCTATCTCTTCTGCAAATATTCTGGTCGCGGACGATGCTCCGAAAAATGTGGAACTGCTAGAGCAGATGCTCACGCAGATGGGGCACCGGGTGCGCGTTGCCTACGACGGGCAGCAGGCATGGCGGCTGATCCAGCGCCACACGTTCGACTTACTGCTGTTAGATGTGATGATGCCCAACCTGACCGGGCTAGACGTGCTGGGAAAAGTGCGGGAGCGGTGGGACATGCAACAGCTTCCGGTCATCCTGCTAAGCGCCATGAGCGAAAACGATGACGTGGTGCGCGGGCTTAGCAGCGGCGCCAACGATTACTTCACCAAGCCGTTCTCCACAAAAGTTGCCAGAACACGCATCCACACCCAACTCGAACTGAAGTACCTGGCAGATGAACGCCGCCGGGCGCTGCTGGCACTGCAACACACCAACCAGATCAAAAACCGCCTCATGCAAATCGCCGCGCACGACCTGCGCAGCCCCCTGCACAACCTGGGCATGATGCTGCGGCTGCTGCAACTCCCCACCACCGACGAACAACGCCGCGACGCCATCCTGGACAACGCCCACGGTGTCATCAAAGACATGGACACAACCATTGGCGAGTTCCTGGACTTCGGCATTTTGCAGGACGACGAACTAAGCGTGCAGCAGCACCCCGTGCAGATCGACGCCTGCGTGTCCGGGGCATATCAGGCGCTGTTCCAAAGCGCATACACCAAGCGCATTACCGTGGACATTGATTTAGACGGCGTGACCGTGCAGGCAGACGAACGCCGCCTGAAGCAAGCGCTCACCAACCTGCTGAGCAACGCGATCAAGTACACGCACCCCGGCACCACAGTTACCGTCTATGGCGCAGTAGACGAGCAGCACGACGTGTATTACCTGTTCGTGCGCGATGAGGGCGACGGCATCCCCGCAGACGAACACGACCGCCTGTTCCAACCCTTTAGTAAGCTAAGCACGCAGCCCACCGCCGGGGAACCGAGCACCGGGCTGGGGCTGTGGATTGTAAAGCAGATGATGGACGTGCAGGGCGGCGATGTGGGGCTAAACGCAAACTACACCGCCGGGGCGGAGTTCTGGCTGCGCATTCCGCTGGCACCCGCCGTTATGGAAACAGACACGCAGGAAACCGAACAGGTCACGTCTGCCTATGCAGCGGCAGGGTAGCTGAACCCGTCCCCGGCGCTTGTACACACCGCCACGGATGCCCCGTGGCGGTCACGAGGATACCGGGCGCACCCACAGAACTTCCGCCAGGTTGAAGCCGATAATCCGGTATTCGCGTTCCAGTTGTAGCTGCATCGGTCCGTTAAACGGCGCGGCGTGCAAAAGCCGGAACTGCTGCCCCGGTTTGAGTCCCAGCGCAGCCAGATATTCCAGCCGATTGGGATCGCGTGTGGTCACGCGGGTAATCTCGTAGTCTTGCTCTGCAGCAACACCTGCCAGCAGTTCATCTTCTACCGGGACAATAGAGCCGTCTGGCGCGGGGATGGGTGCCCCATGCGGGGAGTGCGTCGGGTTGCCTGCCATCGCCGCCATGCGCTCCAGCACCTTCTCATTCAGGGCGCTGCTCATACGCTCTGCCTCGTCGTGCACCTCGTGCCAGCCAAAGCTCATCACCTCCACCAGGAACGCCTCTGCAATGCGCTGGCGGCGGAGCTGCTTAAGTGCCTCGCGCTCGCCCATCTCCGTGAGCGCGATGCCCTGGTAACGCTCGTGGTGCAGCAGTTCAAGCTCGCGCAGCTTGGTCACCATCCGGTTGACGGCAGGGGCGCTCACTTGCAGCGCGTCTGCCAGGTCAGATGTGCTTACGTATTCCTCGCTGGTGCCCTCATCGCTCAGGCGATAGATCTGCACCAGATAGTCGCGCATGGTCGTGCTGAGTGGGTCGTTAGTCATGGTGGCAGCTTTTGGTTCCACAGTTGCAAGGCTGCCCACAGTTGTACACTATCTGGGGGCGTTTTTGCCAGCGGGTGCCTAACCGACACGACGCATACACTGCCACAATATGGTGAAAGGCATACCCGACGACCAACTCGCAGACCTGCCGCAAGGTCAGATGTTCAATGCGGAGCCTGTGTCAATTTCGTATGCAAAAATCATCATGCCACTTTCCTCATTGAAACACAGCGGAAAGTTTTCCACTAGTGCATTGGGAGCAAACCCACCACCCCTGCACCTGCCGTGGCGGTAGAGGCACGTCCAATACAATTTCGCTGAAGCCGTCTCCACCCATCTGCTGCAGAGTGCCAACCACTTGTGCCCCTTCCGGTAGCGGCGGTTCGAATGGGAGATCGGGCGGCAGCGACCCGATGTATACATCTGTCTCACTATTCACCCCGATTGTAAAACCAGCGTTCACTCGAGCAATGTACCGTCTTAGGGCGGCTTCGTCCCCGCCGATGACCATCACACCGCTCTCCTGCGCCAAAACAGGCATACCGACTGCCAACAACGCGAGCAATAGAATCAGTCGTAAATGCGTCATCTTCTCGTCCTTTATCGGTTATTCGTATTGTGGCAGCTCCCATTGCAATGTGCATCGTAATGTGTGTTGCGTCACCCTTCAACCCACGCTTACCCTACGCGCGGCGCTCTTATGCAACGTTAACAGCGGTTAGTTATACTTGAATCAATTGGACTTACTTGGACATACAACCAAGACTGGCAGCACATTACGATTGCTCGCAACCTGTAACGTTAACCATTATTCAGCAAATACTGGAGTGACAAAAATGGCAGTTAATGGACATAACAACGGCAATACTGGAACCGACACCGTTAAGCGTGGGCTGGCGCAAATGCTCAAGGGCGGCGTCATCATGGATGTGATCGACCCCGAACAGGCGAAAATTGCCGAGGACGCAGGCGCGGTCGCCGTCATGGCACTGGAGCGCGTCCCGGCGGACATTCGTGCACAGGGTGGGGTTGCCCGCATGAGCGACCCGGAAATGATTGAGGGCATCATCAACACCGTTAGCATCCCGGTGATGGCGAAGGCACGCATCGGTCACTTTGTAGAAGCACAGATTATTCAGTCCCTCGGCGTAGACTACATCGACGAGAGCGAAGTGCTAACCCCCGCCGACGAGGAGCACCACATCAACAAGTGGAACTTCCAAGTGCCGTTTGTGTGCGGTGCCCGTAACCTGGGCGAGGCACTGCGCCGCATCAACGAGGGCGCGGCAATGATCCGTACCAAGGGTGAGGCAGGCACGGGCGACGTGGTTGAGGCAGTGCGTCACGCCCGCACCATGCACAAGCAAATCCGTGAAGTACAGAACATGGACCCGGATGAGCTGTTCACGTATGCGAAGGAAATCCGCGCACCGTACGCACTGGTGAAGGAAACCGCAGACCTCGGTCGCCTGCCCGTGGTGAACTTCGCAGCAGGTGGCGTGGCAACCCCGGCAGATGCCGCGCTGATGATGCAGCTTGGCGTGGATGGTGTGTTTGTGGGCAGCGGCATCTTCAAGAGCGGTAACCCGGCGCAGCGTGCCAAGGCTATCGTCGAGGCGGTCACGCACTACGAAAACCCGGAGATCCTGGCACAGGTCAGCAAGGGACTGGGCGAGGCGATGGTGGGCATTGGCATCAGCAGCCTGCCGGAGAGCGAAAAGATCGCCGGGCGCGGCTGGTAGCCCAACCCCTGTCATATTATGTGTGGCTACGTTGTCTTTTACTGCTACGTGCCACACCCACAATCTCTCGATTCAACAGGATCGGTAATGAGTGGAACTGGCACACTGGAGAATGCGTATACGTGTTGCACGC
>CAYVGI010000032.1:0-38587 GCA_964451095.1 uncultured Anaerolineaceae bacterium | reverse complement strand
TCGCCCGTATAAAGTGGATTGAATGTTCATTGTTGTCTGTTCAATTCGCAACTGTTAGGGAAAGGTATCAAACGGGCATCACCCCAGCACATCCAGCAGGTTCCCCAGGTCACGCGCCAGTGCTGCTGCCTCGCCGTTTGCCAGCAGGTGACGGTTGCCACCCGCGTTGCTTTCCACCGCGTACAAGCGCCTGCCCTGCCGGACTGCTGCGCGTGCCGCGTGCATGGCACCCCCTTCAGCAGAGGTTTCTACGATGATGGTGGCGTCTGCCATGCCTGTGATGATGCGGTTGCGTGCCACCAGCCCCGATGTGCTCACCATCGCGTCCGGTGCGACCTCGCACACCAGCGCCCCATAGAGCCGCAGCATGTGCGCCAGGGCGCTGTTCTCCGGTGGGTAGGGATGCAGCACACCACTGCCCAATACCCCTATCGCCTGGCTGCCCGGCACTTCTAAGGCAGCGTGCAGCGCAATACCGTCCACGCCCAGCGCCATGCCACTGACGACCACCGCGCCCTGCTGTGCCAGCGTGCGCCCGATGGTTGCGGCGTGGTGCTGCGCCGCCGCAGACGGGTTGCGCGTGCCAACGACAGCGATGTGCGGTGCGTCCGGGTTGCGCAGTGTGCCCAGCAAAAATAATGTGGGGGGTAGGTCTGGCACGGGGAGCAAGCGCGACGGGTAGTGCGGGTCAGCCATGGGGAGCAATGCCACGCCCGCCCGCTGCCAGCGCTCGATTGCCCGCTGCGTTTCGGCTAAGTCGATCTGGTGGATTGCCTGAGCGATCTTGCTGCCCACGCCGCGCACCTCGCACAGGTCGTGTTCACTAGCGCGGAGCACCCCCGCCGTGCTGCCGAACTGCGCTAGCAGTGCCCGCATAGTGACGCCGCCCACACCGCGCAGCAGGCTAAGCGCGACCCATGCTGCGTCTGCCACCGGGTTACTCGTCCTCACTGTGTTCGGTCATCGCGTCGTAGTACTCCACGATGGAGAGCAGCATGGTGTTGTTAAAGTCGTTGACCTGCCGCAGCAGCTTCGTCCACTCGTTCTGGTCACGGATGGCGGCGAACTCCGAGAGCTTGAGAATGGAGTCCATCACAAAGTCGCTAAAGTAGAAGAACCCGCGCATCGCCTGCGGCAGCGTGAGCGCGTCGTGATGCAGGCGGGTGGCATAGTCCTTGCCCAGGTACACCGCCGTGGCGAGGTTCGCGGCGCTGTCGCCGTCGTCCAGGTAAGCACGCATCGCCTCCAGCACTTTGCGCCCCTGCGTGCGCAGCCCCTGGCGGGTGGCGTCGCTCATGGCGGCGTACCAGGGCTGTTGGGTCAGGTCATCGCGGCTCAGTTGCATCCGCGCCTGCCCCAGCGCATTTTGCAGGATGAGTTGCACCTCGTCGGGTTGAGCGTCTGCCGCTTCGTTTGCCGCCGCCATCTTAACCAGGTCTGCCCGGCGGAAGCGCCGATGACCGCCCGGCGTGCGCCGCGACGGAAGTTCGCCTTTGTCTGCCCAGTTGCGCACTGTTGCCGGGTGCACGCCCAGGATCTCTGCGGCGTGGCGCAAGCTCACCCATTCGGTTTGGTCGTTCATCGGTGTGCGGTTCCGTTGCTGTTGCTCTCGCCTTTCATTATAGCGGGTATGGTGGCATTGCACGCAACGGAAACAAAAATGGGCAGCAAAATGCCGCCCATGTGGGTCGCCTATGTGCCCTCATCGGGCACACGGGATCGTTATTTGGGAAGAAGCGCGTTATTCGGTCTCGTCCACAGACGGGCGGTTGCCCAGCGTCAAAGACAGATCCATTGTGTCGCCATCACGGAAGATGGACACGGTTACGGTGTCGCCGGGGCGCGTTTGCCCGGCAAGATAGCCCAGCAGGTCGTCCATGCTGGTGATGGGCGTGCCATCAATGGCGGTAATCACGTCTACGCTGTTGTTGTTAGCGGTTTCCAGCCCAGCGTCAGCGGCGGGGCTGCCCGGCACTACGGAGTTTACGACTGCGCCTTGCAGGTTGTTCGGCAGGTTGAAGTCCTCGATCACACTCAGCGTCATGTCTGCGCCGGAGATGCCAACGTAGCTGTATGCAACCTCACCGTTTTCAATCAGCTCAACCACGACGCGCTGTACGAGGTTGCTGGGCACGGCAAAGCCGATGCCGCTGTTGCTGCGGGATGCACTGAGGATTTGCGTGTTCACGCCGATGACCTGACCATCCAGGTTCAGCAGCGGACCGCCACTGTTGCCGGGGTTGATCGCGGTGTCCGTTTGGATAACGCCACCCGTGGAGAAGGTTGAAAGCCCACGGATGCTGCGGTCCAGCGCACTGACAATGCCGCTGGTCAGCGTCCAGTCTTCACCGAACGGGCTGCCGATTGCCAGTGTTGCCTGCCCGACAACGAGCGAGCTGCTGTCACCAAAGGTTACCGGGACGAGGCGCTCTTGTGGGACGTCTTGCACCTGGATAACTGCGATGTCGCTGTCAAAGTCTACACCGACGATCTCCGCACGGGCGATGGTGCCGTCCAGGAAGTACACGGCGATTTCCTCTGCCTGGTCAACAACGTGGGCGTTGGTAATCAGGTGACCTTGCGTGTCGTACACAAAGCCGGTACCGCCACCTTGCAGCAGGTCATCTTCCAGCAGCGGGCTGCCCGTTTCACGGCGGGCAAGGATGTTGATGGATACGACGGATGGCGAGACGCGCTCGTACACGTCAGCAAAGATCGTCTCGTAATTCGTGCGCAGGGGGGCGTCGGTTTGGGCAGCAACCTGCGTGGAGCTGATGGCGAGCCCGGCGGAAAGCATCACAGCGGCGAAGGCGAAAATGGCTATGCGTTTGAACCAGTTGTAGAACACTGTTGGAACCTCTCTGATGTATAGGTGTGGGTTTGCATGGGTGGAGTTCTGTGGACACAATGTTAGTATAGCACAGCATGGTAGTGGTGCTTCATAAACCGCCCATAAGATGGGGGTAAGCTCAGCGTCAAAACTTGCTGTGTCCTCCTACTAGCGCAGATGTTGCCACAAAAGTGTGCCTTACAAGCAGTGTGGGCGTCCCCGCCGTTTAGCGGATGATATTTGCAGCTTTTTCACAGGTCAGCCGCCCACAACATGATCTTACGCCTACGCCAGCGATTGATCCGCTCATGTGCCATTAAAACCCGCACTTGCGCAGATGTGCCAGGGCGTTGCGCAGATCACGGGCGGTGGGGCTATCTTGTAGGGCGGTGTGCTGCCGCATGACTGCCCACCCGCTGGCGCTATCGCCGAGGTGCTGGCGCACCGCCGCAAAATCGACAGAGCCGTTGCCGGGCAGCTTGCCGTTGTTTTCCGATAGGTACACATGCCCAATCGACTTGCTGCAATCTTCTAGCGCGTGCAGCGGGTTATCCTCAGATGTCGTGGCGTGGTAGGTATCCGCCGCGAGCATCACATGGCGGCTAAATTTAATACGCCGCAGCAGTTCCACGCCCTGTTCCAGGCGGTTGAGGAACGCGCTCTCGTAGGGGTTTAGCGGTTGCAGGTACAGCTTGACCCCAAACACATACGCCAGGTCGCTGAGCGTGCGCAGGTGCAGCACCATTAGTTCGACGGCGATTTGGATGGGTGCCTTCAGCGGCATCAGGTCGGGCAGTCCGAGTGAATCGCCCGTGTGCGGCACCAGCACCACCCCACTCGCGCCAATGTCTACTGCGTCCGTCATGGCGTGGCGCACCGCGTCTAGTGCACGCTGGCGGGTGGGTTCGTCTGCACTGATGAAGTTGTAGCCTGTGCCCAGGCGCACCGTCGCTGCCTGCACCGCGCTGTGCTTCAATATCGCGCAAATCTCATCCACGCGCTCACCCAGCCCCGTCGCGCTGAACTCCACCCCAGCAATGCCCATGTGCTCTGCTTGGCGCAGCCGCGCTGCGGTGGTGTCGCCGGGCAGCAGATGCTCTGGCAGGGCAAGGTGCAGGGATGAGGGCGCAGTCGTTTTGCCCTGCATGGCGCGTATGGGTGGGATATCGGTCATGGTGGGTCAGTTCCTTCGTTTGCTGTGCAATTGGGTTATATGGGGTTTGGTGCTGGCGCACGATTGTCATTTTACCACGGGCGCTACAATCTCGCGGATTGATCTCTGTTACACGAGGAAAAGAGGGTTTAACGTAAAGGCACGAGGGCACAAAGCAAAACTTGGAAGAAAAAAAGAGGAAAGGTGCACCGGGGGCATTGCATATTATGCCCCCGGCACATTGTATTACTCGTCGGCGGCGTCACCCGTGTTCGGGATCAATTGTGCCAGAGAGGTGTCTGCTGCCTTGCGCACATCCTGGCTTTCGTCCTCGCGCAGCATCCGCAGTAGCGGGCGCACGGCACGGCGGTCGCCTAGCTCGCCCAGGGCAAGCGCGGCGGCACGGCGCGTCCACTCGTCACCACTTTCCAGCATCGGCAAGATCGTATCGGCGGCACGTATGTCGCCAATGCGGGCAAGCGCGTTAATGGCAATCTCGCGCACAGCAGAATCCGCGTCGTCCAGCACGGTGATAAGCGGCTCAACGGCTTCCGGGTCGCCAATGTGCCCGAGTGCCTCGGCAGCGGCACCCTGCAATGTCTCGCTGGCGATCATCATCATGTCTACGAACGTGGGCACCATGCGCTTGTCCTGCGTGCGCCCGATGAGCCGCACCACGAGCGCCCGCTGGTGCTCACTCAGGTCGTTGCGATCCAGCGCTGCGATGAGCATATCTGCCACGGTCGTATTGCCGGGTTGGATCATATCGAACAGTCCGTTGCGCAGCCGCATACCGATGTCCAGCACCAGCAGCTTCCACAAGCGGCTGTCCATGTCGTCCAGCAGGGCAGCAATTGTCGGTGTTGCTGCATCGGTGCTGCCGATCTTCACCAAGCTGCTGAGCGCGGCGTATTTTACCTTCGGGGTTTCATCGTTCAATATCGCCACCAGCCCATCCACAGCGCGGGCGTCGCCCTGCTTGCCAAGCTGTTGGGCGGCGTCGTAGCGGATGCTTTCGTCGGTGTGCGTCAGTCGTTGTAGGAGCTGTTCCATTCTGTCTCCGTCTCCCATTGGTGTTTTCTAGTCACCTCCCTGACGAAAAAGCGCCTCACCCAAAGCGGTGAAACGCTAACGGTCACATAACGTGTCCAGTTTATCACAGGGAGGGGTTACGATGTATAGATGGGTCTAGGACGGTCTACCTTCCGTGGGTGCCCGTCAGAAGTATGTTAGTGATGGTACCTAGCCGCTGCTGCGTGGGGGCTGCCACTGCACATCGTCGGCGGGCAGGTTCGGGATGCAGCGGTGGCGGTCGCTGCGAACCCGCTGCACACACAGGTAGGCGGTGTCGGTTCGGTTGTCATCGTAGCGCAGCGCCAACTGGGTGCCATCTGGCGACCACGCCAGCGAATTGCTGATGACCATGTTGCCAATGTCCGTCAGGCGGCGGATGTCACCAGTAACGACATCTACCAGGAAAACATCCATGCGGAAGGTAGCAAAACGCTGGGGGCTGCCCAGGCTGGGCGTGTTGATTGGCTCCGCAACGAACGCAACCGCGTCACCGCTGGGTGACCACACGGGCGACTGCACGTAGCGCATGTCCGTGATGTAGCGCTCTGGTGGGGCATCTGGTGAGGTGGCGCTTTGCACAAACAGGGTATCGTTCACAGACGCAGTAAAGCGGTCTCGCGGACCGACATATACGACGTA
The DNA here is from genome assembly GCA_964451095.1 of uncultured Anaerolineaceae bacterium. Taxonomy (GTDB): domain Bacteria; phylum Chloroflexota; class Anaerolineae; order Aggregatilineales; family Phototrophicaceae; genus DAOTTY01. Next base: position 32,891 of record CAYVGI010000032.1, on the reverse strand, counting down.
ACGTGCATCAGGTGACCACGCGGGTGTCATGCGTCCGGGGGGTGTTTCCAGCACCATCGCGCCATCCCCCACAGCGACGATGTGCACCGTCAGGCGGTTCTGGTTGATGAACAGCACATGCTCGCCGTCCGGTGACCACTGCGGTTCCATACCGACGACCACGCCGCCATTACCGACGGGGGTCAGGTTGCGGCGCTCGCCCGTTGCCAAGTCCATTGTGAACACATCGAACTGGTTGAGCATCGGGTTGCTCATGTAGGCGAACGCCAGGGCGGTGCCATCAGGCGACCAGGACGGGGATGCGTGTGCCTCCGGGGTGTCGGTAATCTGCTGGGTGGCACCCGTGGCAAAGTCCATGATGTGCACCTCATCATTGAAGGTGGCATTGGAGATATAGGCAATGCGTGTGCCGTCTGGCGACCAGGCTGGGTCCGCTTCCGAGGCGTTGGGGGTGCGCGTCAGGTTGACGACGCGCCCGGTGGTGTCCGCCAGGAACAGGTCGCTTTGTCCGTCGGTGTTCTGGCTAAAGAGCAGCACATCCCACAGCGGGTACGCCATGCCCACCGCCTGGGACGCGCCGCACAGCAGCGCCAGCCCAAACCCAAGCAAGCCCCCCACCCGCAGCAAACGCCCGGTCAAGATTGGGGTCTCCAGGTGGGTGCCCAGTCGATGTTGGGGCTGTTCGTCAGGCGGCGGGTGTGCCCGGTGCGCGTGTGATACACCATAATCTCCTGCGGCATGGTGGCAGTGCTCATCGCCAGCGCGATGCGCTCGCCGTCGGGTTGCCACGCCATTTCCCCCAGCCAACCGATGCCATTCCGCAGGACGGGCGTCATCTGCGGGGCGGCGGTGCCGTCCAGTGGCAGCGTGTGCATGTCTTGCAGCAGGTACAGCGTGTAGCCGCTGGTATATGTGCCTACAGACACACTCAACTGCTGCCCATCTGGCGACCAGGCCAGGTAGCTATTGAGCGGGTCGCCCGCCAGCAGGTCACGCGCCTGCCCGGTGGCAGCGTCCAGCACGCGCAGGCGGTTCTCGTGCTCACGCGGGGTATACACGTAGGCAATGCGCCCTGCGGCAGCGCTCCAACGGGGTTTTTCCATGCTGCGCACCACTTGCTCGCACATATCCAGGCAGGTGATGTGCTCATCGGCACGGTCGTAGCGTTCTAGCCGGGGTAACCCAAACAGATTGCGGTGCAGCACGGTCGTGCCATCCGGCGAGAACTGCGCCGGAACCCCCAGTTCCAGCGGGGTAATGGCACCCGTACCGATGTCAATGTGTTGCACGCCGTCATTGGCGCTCACCGTCGTGCTGACGAGCAGCGTGCGCCCGTCCGGTGCCCAGGAGATGCCGCCGTAGGTGCGGTCTTTGTCGGTGAGTTGGCGCATCTCGTGCGTGAGTACATCCAGCAGGTACACATGGTTGCCGATGCCGCCGTCGCTCACAAACGCCATGTGCCGCCCGTCCGGCGACCATGTGGGAATGCGGTTGCGGGCATTCCCGGGGAACAGCCCGCGTGTGAGTGTGATGTCGATGCGGTGGTGTACGTCAATCAGGTGAATGTGCCAGTTTGCACCGTCCTGCTGAGACACATAGCTCAGTTGCGGGGCGGCGGGCAGTGCCCACGCCAGGGTTTGCAGCCCCAAAATGAGCGCAAACCACGCGCCCGTAAGCGCGATGGTGACGGTCATAAAACGAAATCGGTGCATGAACATCTCAAATGCTTGTGTGCAAAAGTGTGCTGCGCCCGGTTCAGGCGGTGGGCGCGGGTTCGGAAAGCAACGGCAGCGTAATCATGAAGCGTGTGCCCTCGTTCAGCCTGCTTTCCGCGTCAATGGTGCCGCCGTGCTGCTCCACGATTGCCTTGGTGATCGAAAGCCCCAACCCCGTGCCGGGCAGGTCTTGCTCGGTTGCCCGCTGCACACGATAGAAGCGGTCAAAGATGTGCGGCAGGTCGTCCGGTGGGATGCCCATACCCGTGTCCTTCACTTCCAGGTAAAGCATCTCGCTATCGTCGCTGCGGCACGCACTCACGATAACTTCCCCGCCGCCGGGCGTGTACTTCACCGCGTTGGAGAGCAAATTGCTGAGCACCTGCACCATACGGTCGTGGTCGGCGGCGATGGTCGCGTCCACCTCAAGCGGTGTCAGCTTGAGTGAAAGCCGCTTCTCCTCCAGGTTGTAGCCAAACGCCATTGTACAGGCGCTTAGCAGGTCGTTCACGGACACAGACCCCATTTGCATCCCCACACCGCTCTCGATCTTCGCCAGGTCAAGCAAATCTCGGATGAGGCGGCGCATGGTTTCTGCCGCCTCCATGATGCCCTCTAGCGATTCCGTGTCCGCCTCGTCGTTGAGCTTGCCGCGCTTTTCGATCAGTGAGGCGTGCCCGACGATGACGCTAAGTGGTGTTTTGAGGTCGTGCGAGACCATTTGCACGTACTGGTCTTTGAGGCGGTTCACTTCCTCGAAGTGGGCACGCTCTTTCTCGCGCAGTTGCTCAATCTCTACGCGCTGGCGATACAGCGTTAGCTGCGTTTCGATGCGGGCAACCACTTCCTCTACATGGAACGGCTTGCTGATGTAGTCTACCGCGCCGATGTTAAACGCCCGCACCTTGTCCAGCACTTCGTCCAGCGCACTGAGGAAGATTACGGGCACATGGCGCGTGGCGTCGTTCGCTTGCAGGCGTTCGCACACCTCGTAGCCGTCCATGCCGGGCATGTTTACATCCAGCAGCACCAAATCGGGCGGTTTCGCAAAGGCAGAGCGCAATGCGAGTTCTCCGCTGGGTGCCGGGCGGATGCGATAGCCGCGCTCTGTGAGCATGGACAGCAGCAGGTCCAGGTTGGCGGGGGTGTCGTCCACGACGAGAATGTCTTCATGATGTTGGGCGTTGGCGCTCACCGTAGGGTCTCCCAGCGGTTGACGACGGACAGAAGGTGGTCGTATTGATAGTGTCGCAGCCAGTTTTTCATCACGGTTGCAGCGTGTGGGCTGGACTGCGCGACCTGCGCCAGCAGCGCGTGCCCCGCTTGCACATCAAGCTCGGTCACAATCCGGTTCAGTTCGCGGATTGTTTCCGCCGGGAGTGTGCGCAGCACATCGTCGCTCAGCGTATCATGTATTGTAACACTTTCTGCCGGGGTCTCGTCGTCGTATGTGTACGTCACGCCCAGCTTTTGCCCGATCAGTTCCAGCAGGTCATCGCGGCGGAACGGCTTGGTGACGTAGCCGTCGCTGCCAGCCGCGATGATTTCCGCCTGTTGATAGTCGAACGCGCTTGCCGTCAGCGCGATAATCACCACGTTCGGGTTAATGTGCTGCTTGATGTGGCTCGTTGCCTGCACACCGTCCACATTGGGCATGTGCGCGTCCATCAAGATCAAATCTGGTTGCCAGTTCTGCGCCGCTTCTAGCGCCTGTTGCCCGTCCTCTACCGCGTGCACATTAAAGCCCACGCCGCGCAGCAACCGCACCAAAAGCCGCCGATTGGTTTCGCGGTCTTCCGCCACCAGGATGCGCGGCGGCGGGCAGTCGTCGTCCAGGCACAGCGCCCGCACCTTGCGGATGACGGGTGCTTTCGGGCGCGGCGCGTCCACCGCGACGGGCGCGTGCACATCAAAGCTGAAGGTAGTGCCCACGCCCACTTCACTTTGCACGCGCAGCTCGCCGCCCATCATGCGAACGAAACTGTTGCTGATTGCCAGCCCTAGCCCCACACCCTCCTGCATGGTGCTGCGGTTGCTGGACTGGGTAAATGATTCAAAAATGGTGCCTAGCTCCTCCGGCGGAATGCCGATGCCTGTGTCCATAACCTCAAAGCGCAGCCGTTCCGCGTCCGTGTCGTAACCGACCAGCAGGCGCACCCCGCCCTCGTTCGTGTACTTAATGGCGTTGTTCAGCAGGTTGAGCAGCACCTGCCGCAGCTTGCCCACATCGCAGATGAGGTAGTGTGGCAAGGCAATCGCACCACTGACGGTGAACTGGAGTCCTTTGCCCTCCGCCTGGATGAGCAGCATTTCCTCAATGCTGGACAGCAGGCGCTGCACATCGAACGGTTCTGCCCGCAGGTCGATCTGGTTCGCCTCGATTTTGGACATTTCCAGCACACTGTTAATCAGTTCCAGCAGGTGTTCGCCGCTGTTGATGATAGTGTTTAGCGCGTCGTGCTGCTCGTCGTCCAGCGTAGCACCTGCGTTCAGTAACTGCGCAAAGCCGATAATCGCGTTGAGTGGGGTGCGCAGTTCGTGGCTCATGTTCGCCAAAAACGCCCCCTTGGCGTGGTTTGCCGTCTCTGCCGCCCGCTTCGCCTGGATGAGTTCTTGCTGGTGGCGCACCAGTTGGCGGCGCAGTTCCATCTTTTCAATCGCGCTGCGGATGGCAAAGCGCAGGCTCTGCGGGGTGACGCTGTCCTTCTGCAAGTAATCTTGTGCGCCCAGCTTCATCGCCTCTACCGCGACGCTCTCGCTGCCTGCCCCGGTGAGGATAATGGCAGCGGGGCGCTGGATGCCCAGCTTCAGCATATGCGTGAGCACTTCTAGCCCCGTCAGCGCAGGCAGGTGATAGTCCAGCACCACGCAGTCAATGGACGGGTCTTCGCGCACCAGCGCCAGCCCATCCTCGCCGCTACTGCACTCCAGCACATGGTAGGGGGGGTCGGTTTGGCGCAGGTAGCGGCGGAAGATGTAGCGGTCTTCGGTGCTGTCATCAATGAGCAAAACGTGGTGAGGGCGCTGCGGTGATCTGTTCATTTCGGTTGGGCTTGACGAGTTGGTTGACGGCGGTGGGCAACAGATGATGTGGCAGTGTGGCGATTTATGGGCGGGATGTCAATGTTGTATTGTGCTGCGATTACACATCACGCTCCGATGGGTGCTGCCCGCCCCGCGTGCCCTTGCGCACATCCTGCTCCCAGGGGGGTTTGGCGTCGCCCGTGTAGCCCAGCTCGCGCATCCGGTCGCGCTCCAGCGTCTCTACCGCGTCCGCCACTTTGCCATAATCCTGTTCCGGGATGCGCTGCTGTGCGCCGTCTGCGCCCTGGTACACATAGCCAATGCCGCCGCACCAGCCGCAGTCCTCCGACTCCCCGGTGAACTCATCCCTGTGCCAGCCGTAGCCATCACACGACGCACAACGCACCACCGCCTGCTCGCTCATACCTGGGAGCGCACCAAACGGGCGTGTTCAACTTTGATGCAGCGATCCATTACCAGGTCAATCCCTGCGGCGTCGGCACGGGTCACGGCGTCCGGGTGGGTGACGGTGAACTGCCCCCATACCACAGGCGCACCCACCGCAGCGGCTTCCTCCACGATGCCCGGCAGGTGACGCGCCCCACGGAACACGTCCACAACGTCGATGGGTTCCGGCACATCGGCAAGCGTGGGGTAACTGGGTTGTCCGTCAATGGTGTCTATCGTCGGGTTCACCGGGTAGACGGTGTAGCCCTGCCCGCGCAGGTATTGGGCAATGCGGTAACTGTCTTTATCCGGCAGGTGGCTGTGCCCTACCACGGCGATCACGCGGGCATTTTGCAGGATGGTGCGCAGCTTATCCGGTTGGTTGGAAATATCGGGCATGGTGTGTTGCCTGTGCTTGCGATTGTTCTGGGCGGGGGCAGTGAACCCCGCCTAAAGCGTAGACGTCCATCCACACGGGCAATCTTTCGTGCTATTCCTTCTCGTACGGCTCGCCCAGCGCCTTGGGCGGCGTGGACTTGCCCACCAGCCCGGCAAGCACAATGATCGTGATGAGGTACGGCGTCATCTGCACGAACTCTGCTGGGATGGGCACGTTCAGGATCTGGAAGCGGTCGCCCAGTGCCTCGCTAAAGCCGAACAAAATACCGCCCGCAGACGCCCCAAACGGCAGCCAGTTACCAAAGATGACCGCCGCCAGCGAGATAAAGCCCTTACCGTTGGTCATGCCGTCCTCAAACGTGCCCGTGTTCTCCAGCGAGAACCACGCCCCTGCCAGCCCGGCAATCAGCCCGCCGATGAACACGTTAATCCAGCGGGTGCGCGTGACGTTCACGCCGAGCGTATCCGCCGCGTGTGGGTTCTCCCCCACAGAGCGGGTGCGCAGCCCCCACGGGGTGTAAAACAGGATGACATGTGTGAGCGGCACAATCAGCAGCATGGCATAGAAGATAGGCTTGCCCTGGAACAACACCTCGCCCAGCACCGGCAGCGACGCCAGCCCGCCAATGGGCAGTTCTGGCAGCGTTTCTACCCCCGCCTGGCTGCTCAGCAGCACTTCACGCCGCAGGAAGCTCGTCACCCCCAGCGCCAAAATGTTAATCACCGTGCCGCTGACGATCTGGTCGGTTTTGAACGTGATGGACAGCCAGGCGTGCAGCAGCGCCATGGTGCCGCCAGCAAGCACAGCAATGCCCACACTCATCCACTGGCGGGTGCCCACGGGCAGTAGCCCCGGTGACAGCGACAGCAGCGTGAACGTCACAAAGCCGATGCCCGCGCCCGTGAGCATCATGCCCTCAATGGCGATGTTCACCACCCCGCTGCGCTCCGTCCAAATGCCCGCCATCGCGCCCAGGATAATCGGCGTGGCGAGGCGTAAGCTGGTGCGCAGCAGCACCGCCAGGTTAAAGTCGTTGTTGCGTGCCGCCAACACCAGCACCGTCGGGATTATGAGCACGCCGCTGATGCCCAACAGCCAACCGCGCACGCCGCGCAGCCCCGCCACAGGCAGCAGCCCAATCACACCCGTGACGATATATAGCCCGCCGACCACCAGCGCATAGGGCACCGTGGGCACAAACAGCACCGCCGCATCCCCGAACCAGTTGGCGGCGTTGTCGCCGAAGTTGATGCCCGTTAACGTGCCGGGGGCGAAGTTCGCAGGCACCAGCGTGACCATCAGCAGCCCTGCCACCAGGAACACCACGGAAAACACGCCCGCCCGCGTCACGCGGAAGCTGCGCTCCTGGGTTACCTGCCCTTGTAGTTCATTTGGTGTGATCGTCGCCATATTCTGTCCTAATGATTTATTTGCCTCATCCGCTACCCCCCTCTCCGCCCACGGGGAACAACACAGCAGCAGCGGTCAATCGCGGAAGCGCCCCCCTCCCCCAGCAACCCGGGAGAGAGATGAGGGAGAGAGATAAGATGGAGGTCTAGTTTAGCTGCCCCACCCGGTGCTGAACAACTGCTGTGCCTTCTCCTCTGGCGTTGCCTCCGGCACGCGCCACAGGTAACGGATGATCGCGTCTGCTGCGATGAACATGATAATGAGCGCCTGGATAATCCGAACGAGGTCGATTGAGATTTGCGCACGGGTTTGCATCAGCGGGGCACCGGCATACAGCCCGCCCCACAGCAGCCCCGCCCAGATCATGTTGCGCGGGTTGGTGCGTGCCAGCAGCGCTACCGCAATCGCGTCGAAGCCCACCCCCCGGAAGAAGTTCGGGTGCATGGTGAACTGCACGCCGCTCATCTCAATCGCGCCGACCAGCCCCGCCAAGCCGCCGCTCAGCGCCAATGCCAGCACAATGTTGCGCGGCACGCTCATGCCCGCGTACTGTGCCGCGTTGGGGTTCGCGCCCACCGTGCGCAGCTCAAAGCCCAACGTCGTGCGGTTGAGGAACCAATCGGTGAACCACACCGCCGCTATCGCCAGCAGCAAGCCCACATGTAAGTTACCACGCACCGTAATCCAGCCGAGGAACATACCCATCAGCGTCACCAGCACACCGTTGAGCACGGGCGAAATCGCCGCCTGCCAGCCCGCTTGCAGCCGTTCTCGGCGCAGGTACAGCGCCACCCCCGCATAGATCACACCTGCCACAGCGAACATCCACACCGGCAGGTCAAAGCGGGGCAGCACGGCGCTGTCTGCAATATGCGGCGTCTGCGGGATGCTGGCGTCGGGGTCGCGCATCAGTTCTGGCGTGTTGATGAGCCAGTCTACGAGGCGGATAGCGATAAAGTTCAGCATAATGGTGGTAATCACCTCGTGGGCACCTGTGTACGCCTTCAGCGTGCCGGGGATGCTGCCCCACAGCAGCCCGCCGATGATGCCGCTCACGATGACGAGCGGTAAGTGTACGACAATCGGCAGCCCGGCAAACAGCGCACTGTACCCCACAAACACCGCGATAATCGCGCCAATGTAAAGCTGCCCCTCCGCGCCAATGTTAAACAGACCCGCCTTAAAGCCCAGCGCCACTGCTAACCCGGCAATAATGTACGGAATCGAACGCACCATCATGCTTTCCAGCGCGTTAGGGAAGAACAGCAGTGTGCTACCGCCCGCGCGAACCCAGATCGTGTCGGGCTTGTCGTCGGCGGTGTCGTCTGTGTTCTGGTCGTCGTAGGTAATGCCCGCCGGGGCGCTGCTGTCTACCACGAACACACGGTTACCGGGACGCCGCACCAGCAGGGTGTCATTGTTGGCGGCGGGCAGGTCTTCGGTGATGGCGAGCGTCAATTCGGTGTCTTCCGCCAGCACACCAGCCTCAACCACCTCGTCTAACTGCCGCAACTCGGATTCCAACCCGGCGAGGTCGGTAATGCCTGCTGCCTGCACTGCCTGTGCCACCGGGAACGCCCGCTCGATGTCCTGCGGACGGATTTCCGATAGTTGCCCAAGTGCGGCGGCGTCCTCGCTTGCCGGGTCTATGCCTACATCGTTGAGCGTAGTTAGTGCGTCTAGCGCACGAGAGAGCCGCACCACGCCCACATCATTGACGATTTGCATGTACTGCATCAGCTCATCGTCGGGGTAGTCCGCCGCGCTGGGCGCAAACGCCTCGATTTCCGCGCGTGCCTCGGCGCTTAGTTCGTCTCGGATAGCACGGTAGGGTTCTGCGAGGGCACGCACGTCTCCCCGGTCGCCCTCAAACAGTTCAGCAATTAACGGCGTCATTGCCGTGAGCGTGGGCACACCCACCGCCTGTATGTCGATAACATTACTAGCTAATGCCTCGATTTCCTCTGGCGGCAAGTCGCCCAGCGATTCCAGCAGTGTGCCAAAGCGCAGCACCTCTGCCACATCGATCTCGCGTAGATCGCTCACGCGGCGTGCTAGCGTGCCCACCTCACCCGCTGTGACAGGCGTTTGGGCGGCTAGCTGCTGCGAGAGTTGCAGGTTGTCTGGCGTCAGGCGGTCATTGAGCGCCAACCCCAGCGACCCCTCCAGCAGCCCGGCATATGCCTGCCCGGCGGTGCGCAGCCCAAGCCCAAAATTACCATCGCCGCCCGTAAGGATCATCAGCGGGACGGTTGCCACGAGCGCGGTAATCACCGCGAAGATGGGCACAAGCCGTTTTGCCACGCGCCCCCACGTCAGGCGGTTGCCGCCGCTGGGTTGCTCTTGCGGTGATGCCGGGGGTTGTGCTGCTACCGTTGCCATGGGGTGTCCTTAAATCAAAACGTGCATATTGTATTTCATAGGTGCCTACTCCCGATGTGGGAAGTACGACGCCCGGAAAATGCGATAGTCATCTGGCACATCGACAGAGAAGATAACATCATTATCCGCTGTGACTACCTCAATCGTTCCTGGTCGGCGAATTGCCCAGTTGATGAGCGTGTTACCGTCTGGCAAGCGCTGTGTAGAACCCAGCGTAGGCGTGTAGAATTCCTCTGGTGGTGTGTATGACCAGACAAGCGTTGCCGTCATCTCCTCGAAATCAAGCTCGTATTCGACGGCGCGGCTGTGCTGGTCATCATGTAGGTTGCCGTTGTCGAACACCATGACGTTCCCGTTCTCCAAGATGGTTGCATGGTGCTGATGGGAGAAACCATTCTGTGGGTCATCAAGAATGGTGAACTGGTTGTAGGGCGATTTTTCCCCACCCAGTACCCACACCACTTCCCCAGTCGTCATGTCGATGTTGGCGACCTCATCAAACTGCCGCACAGAAATCGCAATGTTGCCATCGGGGTCTTCAAACGCGCTGTTGATGTGTGTTACATCGTACACATTTACACGTCCCCTGTAACCCGCCTGCATTTCTCGAATGGCGGGTGAATCGGTCTCGTCATAGAACGAATCAAGCTCATACACATGCACAATGTTCCCGTTTGGGTCAACCTGTACCAAGTCTTGCGTAATGAGCAAGCAGTTTTGTTCACAGTCTTTAGCGGGCAATGGTTCGTAGTCCCGCTGGTTTAAGATGACAAGAAAGTTGCCGTTTTGCAACTCGAGTATTTCATGCAGGTCGTGGTGCCCGGGCACATTGAACGGCGCTTCTACTCGATTGTAATTTTCATCCATAAAGACCCAATGACCGCCATCTAAACCGCGCAGACCAAATCGGTAAAGACCATTAGTATACAGCGTGTTGACAATCCAGTTTTCGTTATGGTGCACGTCTAGCTCGTCATTAAAGCGCGTGAAGTGCCGTGCGGAGTGCGAAACCCGCTTGGCAAATGTTACTTCCCCAGTCTGCGAATCCAGTTTGAGCAGATAGTTGCGGGGTTGCACACCCACCTCACCCGTTAGGGCTATGTAGATCTCGCCAGGCAGCGTCTCGCCAGTAATCTCGACATTCAGTTCGGGGAAATTGGCTGGCAAGTCAATATCGCCTTCTGCATTAGCCACGTAGACGCCCAGTAGCGACTGCCGATACCCCGAGAACACTGCTAGAACAATTGCGCTTGCGGCTAAAAGCCCACCGATGACCTTGATACTCGTGGTCAGGATAAATTTGATGTTCATGTAACCATTCCTCAACTATGGACAGTGTGCACAATGTACCATAGCCTAAGAATGAAAACTTTGCAATTTCACTATTTTTTATCATTTGTTTAGCAAGTTATTCACAATGCTAAGGGGCAGGGTGTACAACAACGATTCCGCCCCAACCCACCGTACAATGCGTCCATAGGCAGTTCCTTCGCACATTGTACTGCACTATGCCAGCTCGCTGACGGGTTCGGCAGGGTTTTGCGCTTTCTCGCCCGCATCCTTGGTGATGCCCGCCATCAGCAGACCAATGCGCTCGCGGTCAGCGTCGGCGGCATCGACCGTGCCCACCACCCGCCCGGCATACATCACCGCGATACGGTCACTCAGCGACAGGATTTCGTCAAGCTCTGTGCTCACCAGCAGCACCGCCGTGCCCGCGTCGCGCATGGCGACAATCTGCTTGTGGATAAACTCAATCGACCCGACATCCACGCCGCGTGTGGGCTGCGCCACGATAAGCAGTTGGCTCTGCCGGGAGAACTCGCGGGCGATAATTGCCTTTTGCTGATTACCACCGCTCAGCGTGCTCATCTGCGCGAAGATGCTGGGCGTACGCACATCGTACTGCTCAACCAGTTCGCGCGCGTTCTCCTCAATCATTTTGTCCTGGCGCAGCAGCCCCAGCGCAAACGGTCCGATGTAGTAGGTTTGCAGCACCATGTTGTCGCTAATCGGGAAGCTGGCGACCATGCCGTTCTTGCGGCGGTCTTCTGGAACGTGGGCGGTGCCCGTGCGCGTGACCTGGCGCGGCGGGTGGTTGGTGATGTTCTTGCCGTTCATGAGCACCTCACCGCTGAGTGCCGGGCGCAGCCCGCTTATCACCTCGACGAGTTCGGTTTGCCCGTTGCCCTGCACACCTGCCACACCAAGAATTTCACCTGCGCACAGCTCTAACGACAGCCCGCGCAGCGCAGGCAGGTCGCGGTCGTCGTTGGCATACACATCCTGTACTTGCAGCACCATCTCGCCCGGCGTCGCGGGGGACTTCTCCACTTGCAGCAGCACCTCGCGCCCCACCATCATGGACGCTAGCTCCTCCTGGGTTGCCTGCTTGGGGTCTGCCTCGCCCACCACCTTGCCGCCACGCAGCACCGTCACCCGGTCGCAGATGCGCTTAATCTCTTTGAGCTTGTGCGAGATGAAGATAATGCTCACGCCGCGCTCAACCAACGTCTCAATGATCTCGAACAGTCCTTCGGTTTCCTGCGGGGTAAGCACAGCAGTCGGCTCATCCAGAATTAACACGTCTGCCTTGCGGTACAGTGCCTTGATGATCTCCACGCGCTGCTGCACGCCCACGGGCAAATCTTGCACCACTGCGTCGGGGTCTACGGTTAGCCCATACTGCTGGGTGATCTCGAGAATGCGCTTTTTCGCTGCACGCCGATCTAAGAAAAACCCGCGCGTGACCGACTCATTGCCCAGCATGATGTTTTCCGTCACGGTGAGCACGGGCACAAGCTGGAAGTGCTGGTGCACCATGCCGATGCCCAGCTTAATCGCGTCGTTGGCGTCATCAATCTGCGCGACCTGCCCGTTCACCAGGATGTCGCCCTCGTCCGGGTGGTACAGCCCATAGATCATGTTCATCAGCGTGGATTTGCCCGCGCCGTTTTCGCCTAGCAGCCCCAGCACTTCGCCCTTGTGCAGCTTCAGGTTGATGTGGTCGTTTGCCAGCACGCCGGGGAACCGCTTCGTTAGCCCGCGCACTTCCAATACTACGGGAGCGTTTTCCATACGTTTCTCACTCTCCGGTAAGCGCTTGTTTTAGTGATCGTGGGTTTGTTAAAAACCCTTAAAGCTTGCCGCTGAGTATACCGTCACAGGGGAGCAAACCAAAACCGTCAAAATGCACAATGCTGGCAATTTTGCGCTGTCTGGAACTTTACGGGGGCGGTTGGCGTCTTGTGTGTGGAGAGACAAACCCAAGGAGGAGATGCAATGGTTTTTCGCTCGTTGTTGATGTTTTCCGCAGCGGTGGTTGTGATGATGCTGCTGACCCCGGTCAGGACTGTGTACGCCTGCACACCCACGCCCACCCCTACCGCAACATCCACGCCAGACGAAGACGGTAATGTTCCGCCAACGGCGACGGCGCTGCCCACACGCACGCCCGTACCTGTGGGCACCGTTGCGGCGCAGTTGGAACCCCGCGCGACGGTCATTGTGGAGGGGGAAATCCTCAGCGTGCAGGAGCGCTACGGCGGCTATGGCAACATGGATTCGTACACATTCCAGCTTGCCGTAAACCGTTACTACAAGGGCGATGGCGACAGCGTCATGGAATTTTCGATGACGGTGCCATGCATCGGCGTGGAACCGCCTATTGAGACGGAAGGGCGCATGATCTACTTCTTGGCGGAATCCGACCGGGTTTTTCAGTTCACAAGCGGGCACGACACGCGTAGCACAATCCAAGCAGCAACCGGAACACCACCCAGACGGGTGTATTCTCTTGGCGTGCCCGTGACCGGAATTGTGCTCGTGCTGGGGTTGGTTTTCGCCGCAATTTTCTTCAGGCAAAAAATAATGAGAGCGGTGTAACATGCGCAAACGAACGTTTTTGTTCACGACGGTTGCTTTGGTACTGTTTGGCGCGTCGATTTCCGGCTCGGCACACGCCTGCACCACGACGCCATCGCCCACCCCCACTGCCACGCCAGACGCGAACGGTTACATCCCGCCGACGCCCACGCAGCGCCCAACCCGCACCCCCGTCCCCGTGCCCACCCGTGTGTCGCAGTTGGCAACGCAGTCCGCCGTGATTGCCGAGGGCAGTGTTCGGGATGGCGAGCAGTACGCCACGCCCCGGTACTACGAGGGGGGCGGCACGGCGGTGTTTGATGTGGAGCACTACTACCAGGGCAATGGCGGCGATAGCCTCGCGTTTTCGTACTATGTGGTGCCGTGCCCGGGTGCCGTGCCGCGCTTTGCGAACACGCTGCAAGGGGTTTACTTCTTCCGGGAGGACATAGAAGGACAGTTGACGTTTCACGGTTATATGCCCGCCGACGGCGAAACCCAACGGAGCCTTGCTATCGCCGTGGGACCGGGGCGGCAGCCAAGAGCGGTGTTCCTGTGGGCGCTGCCGCTGATTGCGGTGGTGGTGGCAGCAAGTGCCGCGTTGTGGCGCTGGGTGCTGCGCCGCTGAGCCTGCCCGTAAGAACCATAAGCGGACGACCGTCCGTATAGCATTCAACTGAGCACGGAGGCTAGCAAGATGGCAGCATATGAGACAAAAATCGGGCACGCACACCTCAAGGTACGCGACATCGACCGGGCGGTCGCGTTTTACACGCGCTTTTTCCGGCTAGAGGTTCGTGAGCGCATTGGGCAGTTTGCATTTCTCAGCGGCGGGGACTTGCACCACGAGGTTGCACTGCAAGGGTTGGGGAATGCTGCGCCGATGCCGCACCCGTATGGTGTGGGGCTGTATCACATTGCGTTTGAGGTGCCGGACAAGGCAGCGTTCGCGCAGGCTTACCGCGCCCTGACCGATGCAAATGTGCCCGTGGGCGCAGTAGATCATGTGGGCATTAGCTGGGCGATGTACTTCAATGACCCGGACGGCAACGGGCTGGAAATCTATGTGGATACCCGCCATAAGCAGCAGGCAGAGGGTTTGTGGCGCGGCGTAAACCACGCCCTACCAGACGAGACCATTTTCGCCGCGCTGGAACCAACGTCTTAGACGCGACATTAAGAATGCTAATCGCTTGCTGAGGACACCCCCAGTCCACACACATTCTGTTACAATCTGCATAACGCTTACAACACAAGGGGTTGAGTAAAAGATGATGAAACGTTTCCTTATCGTGATAATCGGGGTGCTGGTGGTTATTTCTGCGCCCGTATCACCGCGTTCGCTGATCTCGATTCGTTAATTGACCTGGCAGACCGCTACCCGGCAGATGCGGTCGGCTTTTGGGGAGAGCGCGTCGACGATGCCACGATTGACTCACTCGATATGATCTATCGCGGATTGGCGCGGCGGGTCCGTGGGGGCTTCAATGAAGATCAACTGAGTGTCCGCGTCCAGCTAGACGACTGGGCTGACCAGCTCCAACCCGGTGAGACGTTCGATACACTGTTCCGGTCTTGGCTGGGAGACACGATGGCAACCGCCTACTTTTTCGAGGTCTACGCTGCCCTGAACGACGTGCAAGTGGAAAAGTACATTCCAATGCACCTCGTGTGGATTCTCTGCCCATGCGGATGTGAACCCGGCGGTCAATATTGGTCACCGGGCGTCAGTCAATGCGCTGCACGCGGGCACACTTTCAGTATGACCCGCAAGCTACCAACTGAAAGTCGGTAGTTGTTGACTGAGTTTCATCACTCAACTTGTCCGATTTCACACTTTCTATACGTGAGCCAGCAGAATTCCATTTTCCAGAATGAGTTGACCGTCCACATAGACGGCACCATCGCGGCGGGTATCTTTGACAATATCCCAGTGAATAGCAGATTGGTTTACCCCGCCACATTCTGGGTAGGCACGCCCAAGTGCGATGTGAACGGTTCCGCCAATCTTCTCGTCAATCAGAATGTCTTTCGTGAACCGATTGATATGCATATTTGTTCCAATGGCGAACTCACCCAGGCGGCTTGCCCCCGCATCAGATTCAACAACGTGGTTCAGGTAATCCTCATTGGTAGAGGAAGAGGCGGAAACGAGCACACCATCTTTCCACTCCAGGCGGATGTCGTGCATCAAACGTCCACTTAACACGCCGGGGAACTCGAAATAGATCGTGCCGTTGAGCGTGTCATTGACGGGCGCGGTGAAGATTTCGCCATCCGGCATGTTGATTTTTCCGTCAAATACACGCCACTGTCGACCCTCAACAGAAAAGGACAGGTCGGTTTCCTTACCGACCAGACGCACCTGCTTTGTGCCTTCGAGCCTCGCCGCCTGTGCGTGCCACTGCTTCGACGCTGCTTCCCAGTCAATCAGGCAAGCATTGAAGAACATGTCCATGATCGTTTCGAGATTGGTTTCTGCCTGCTGTGCGAACGACTCATTGGGGACACGCACCAGACACCAGCGGGTTTTCTGCCAGCGCATTGAGGACACTTTCCCCATCGCTACCTGATTTTGCGACAGGATCGACGTCGGGACGTCCGCGTTTTCGTAGAGATTGTGGGCACCACGCAGCCCGATGTACACATCTGCCCACTCCATCCCATACGCTTCGATCTCCGGCACCCAATTAATCTGGTCGTCGTTGCCGTGTGTCATCAGTGCATGGCGCAGTGTCTCTGAGAGAAATTGAATTTGTGGGTAGCCGCCCGCCTTGATGACTGCCTCATAGACAGCGTGTGCCAGCGGATATGTCTCTACCTCCACCATAGCGATCATCACACGCTCGCTCGGTCGCACCGCGGTAGAGTAATTGACCAGTATTTCACCCAACTGTTTCCAGCGTTTGTCCATGCCGATTATCCGCGCAACGCCTTCACTTTATCCATGAACGCCCGCACACGCTCAACATCCACATCATTCCAGATGTAACCGTCGTGCTTAAATGTCGTGCCAACTACTGCGCCGTCCGCGATGGCAAGCTGTGCTTCCACGTTTTCCAGGCGGACGCCTGTGTTTGCTAGCACGACGGTGTCCGGCACAGCGTTTTTCACTCGCGTCAACGTCGTCGCAGAGGTTTCTGCCCCTGCCGTCAAGCCAGACACACACAGCGCGTCAGGCTTGGCGACGAACACAGTTGAGCGAGCAATGTCCGCAACATCTCGTTCCGCCATGTACACAGCAGACTCCGGCACGATGTTAAACAGCAGCTTGATATCCTGCCCGCTGACAGCGTGTTGGTGGCGGATCACCGCGCCCGCGTTCGTATCCCATGTGCCGTAATCGCTGGCGTATACCCCGGTGAAAATCTCCCGGACAAACTGCGCACCCGTTGCCACAGCCAAGTCAATCGAAGCGGCAGGATCCCACAGCACATTGACGCCGTAGGGTACGGTCAGATCATCGAATAACTCTGCAATCACACGCGCCATGCACGTTGTCGTGATTGGCTCAATTTTGGTGAGGTAGGGCAGGCTCGCCTCGTTGGAGAACATCACCGCATCCACCCCGCCCTCTTGCAGCGCCAACAAGTCCTTGCGGGCGTTCTCGACAACCCATGACATGCCCTTATCTGCATCATAGCCAGGGTCGCCAGGGAGCGCCTTCATGTGGCACATGGCGATAATTGGTTTCTCCGTATGGAAAATCTCTTGCAACCACGTCATGAGCGATGGACTCCTATTCTCTTGATGCACGTCGTATGCGTCGTTGATAGCTAAAGTAGTTCACCAGCAGCACAACCAGCAGCAGCAGCCCCCACGAAAACTCTTTGAAGAAGTTCGCGCCGCTGAAGTCGCGTAGAAGCTGGTTCAAGCCAGTTGAGAGAATTTGCAGCGCAAATACCGCCAGCAGCACGCCCACAATGCGCCCGCTCCCGCCGTAGGGGTCAACACCGCCAAGTACTGCGATAAGAATCGCCACCAGCACGTAAGTGTCCCCGAAGCCCACATTCGCAGAGTTCGTGCGCCCCAGGATAATCAGCCCGGCAACTGCAGACAACATGCCAGCAATCAGGTAGGTTTTCAGCAGCACCATCGTGTTGTTGATGCCAGAGTACCGCGCCGCTGTCGGGTTCGTGCCCAGCATATAGGTTTCAAAGCCGTAGCGTGTGCGGCTGAGAATTAGCCCGACGATAAACGCCGCCGTCACTAAGATAATAAGCGGCATCGGGATACCCAGCACATTGCCGTTGCCGATGAACTGGAACGCCTCAATCCCAAATACCGTTGAGCCTTCGGTGATCGCCGTACCAATGCCTGCATACAGTGTGAATGTGCCCAACGTGGCGAGAATGGCGGGTATTTTGACGATGGCGACTAAGAAACCATTGAGCAACCCACAGGCAGCACCAACCAGAAGCCCAGCAATGATCGCTGCTGTCATCGCCAGCGCCACGCCCTGCGGCGCAAGTGCCGTCAACGTTAGCCCGGCGACGATTCCCGTCAGGTTCGCTGTGGAATTGATCGACAGGTCAATGCCCCCGGTGAGCATTGTCACCGCGACAGCGATTGCCAATATACCAATTTCGGAGGACTGAAGCGCCATCGAACGCACATTGCGCCCGGTGGGGAATGTGTCGGGGTTGGCGAGGCTGAACAGACCCGACAGCACAATCACAATCACCAACAGTCGGATCACATTTCCGTCTCGCGGTAACAGGGATAGCAGCGGATTTTGTCGCCCGTTGTTTACCGTTCGGGCCGTATCGACTTGAGACATCTGTTACTCCAAATTCACGCTTAATCACCTGCGGCAATCGCAGGACGAGCAGTTACACGTTGAGCTTGAATCGCCGGAACAGCCATACCGACGATCAGGAGGACGCCGATCACGACCCGCTGCCAGTCAGAAGGAATGCCGACCATCACCAGATTATTGCTCACAATCGTAATGAGCAGCACGCCCAACAGCGTCCCTACAACGCCGCCGCGCCCGCCCATAATGGACGCGCCCCCCAGCACCACCGCTGCAATCACTTCTAATTCATTGCCCACAAGATCGAATGGATTCACGGGGCGCTGCAATACACCGAAGCACATCCCAGCGACACCGTACAGCATGCCAGCGAAGCCGTAAATGAAAAACTGGATGCGCTTAATGTTAAACCCGGCACGTTCGGCGGCTTCGCGGTCACCCCCCATCGCGTATATGCCACGCCCAAGCATGGTGTAACGCAGCAGCAGCCACACGACGGTCACTACAATGACGAGAATCACCGTCGTTGAGTGCAGTGTAACCAGCCCGCGCCCGCTCGGTGGGCGGAACTCCAATAGGAATGAGCGATAGAACGCCTGCATCGGCTCCGGCACGTCGCTAATGTGGGTGCTGCCGATGAAAAACAGCATGAAGCCCCGAAACAAGCTCAACGTGCCGAGCGTTACAATTAATGTGGGCAATCGGAACAGCGCAATGAATATCGCGTTGAACAGCCCCAGCCCCAAACCAATTACACCGGAGATGAAAAACGCCACGAAAAACGGTCCACTGTAATCTATCCACAACATAATCGAGGTGGTCAGGTAAAGGGAGAAAATCGCAATCGCCATGAAGGACACATCAATGCCGCCGGAGATCAACACAATCATCACGCCCATTGCCAATATGCCAATGACAATGCCGCTGCGCACGGTGCGGAAGATATTCGCGGTTGATAGATATGCCGGGTTAATGAACCAGATCACAAGGGAGAGAACGATGATAAACAGTGCAACGAGAACCTCATTGCGCGTGAGTAAATCGCCAAGTTTTGGCATTAGCTGTTTACCTCTGGTTGTAGCGTGCTCGCCTCACGTAGTTTCGTGCTAAGGATGGTCTCGGTTGTGTCTGCCGCTTGCATTTCTTCGACGATGCGCCCGCGCTTCATCAGGAGAATGCGGTTGCAGGTGTGAAGTATTTCGGGGATGTCATCGCTAATCACAATAATGCCCATACCACGCCTCGCCAGTTCCTTGATAATCTGATGGAGTTCCGTCTTGGAGCCAATATCGACGCCCACCGTCGGTCCGTTCAAAATCAGGAGGCGCGGATTATCTGCCAGCCACTTCGCCAGCACAACGCGCTGCTGGTTGCCGCCGGACAAGCTGCTAACAGGCAGGGCTGCATCATTCGTCTTGATGCGCAGGTCATCAACCCACGTATCGATCTCTTGCTGCTCTTTGTTGCGGTTAACCAGGCCCAGCGCGTTGAGTGTGTCCTCTATCGTGCGGACGACGATGTTATTGCCAATCGAACGCGCCAGGAATAAGCCTTCTGTCAGGCGATCTTCTGGCACATAGCCGATGTCGTGCCTAATAGCATCCTGAATGCCGTTGATGTGAATCCGCTTGCCATCGATGAAGATATTACCAGACCGTGCAGGCTGCACCCCGAACAACGCCTCTGCTAGCTCCGAGCGCCCAGACCCCAACAAACCCGTAATGCCCAGGATCTCGCCAGGTTGCATCTCAAACGAGATGTTCTCAAAAAAGCCCGGACGCGAGAGATTTTGCACTTTCAGCAAGGGCGCTTTTGCATCTCCCTCACTTGCAAAGGTATAAACGGATTCCTGAAATTCTAGCCCAGTCATGTAATAAGCAATTTTTGCCTCATCAAGGTCGGCGGCGCTTGTGTCCAGCACTTTCTCGCCGTTGCGCAGCACCACCACCCGCTCCGCGATTTCCTGCACCTCGTTCAGCTTGTGGCTGACGAACAGAATCGAAATGCCTTTTTCCCGTAAGCTGCCGATGACTTTGAACAGTGACCGAACTTCGCGCTCGGTTAGCGCGGTTGTCGGCTCATCCATAATGATAAGCTGCGCGTTTTGCAGGAGGGCACGCGAAATGGCGATTAACTGCTTATCCGCGACGGACATGCGCTCCACACGCACGTTTAAAGGTAGTTCGACTTCAATACGTGCCAACGCCTCGGACGCGACGTTGTGAATGTCGCGCCAGTTCACCAGCCGCTTCCCTTGTGCCAGGCGGTAGTTTAGCGCGATGTTCTCAGCAACGGTGAGGTTCGGGAAAAGCGAAAAGTCCTGAAAGATAACCTGTATCCCGGCATGAATCGCGTCGATGGGCTGTAGCTTGTGGTAGGGTGTGCCATCAATGGTGATTTGCCCTGAATCTGGCTTGTACACCCCGACCATGATTTTAATGAGGGTGGATTTACCAGAGCCATTTTCCCCGACGAGGCAGCTAATTTCACCCCTATTGATGGTCAGGTCTACGCTGCGAAGTGCTTTAACGCCAGCGAAGTTCTTGCTGATGCCGGATGCGACAAGAAATTCATTTGTCATGTCAATAACTTACTATTTCAACGTGCATCAGCCAGGCAATACCGCCCGGCTGACACACAATGCATAATGGACTGTTTAGACGAAAGCAGTCAGCTTAGAAGCCCCACTCGTCCACATTGTCAATCGTGACATCCACCCAGGCAGAGCCGTAGAAGACGTTGCCCGGCACTTCCTCACACTCATCACCTTCTGGGCATGCAGCAACCTGATTGCCCTCGGAGTCAACAAGTTCGTCCGGCAGCGTAATCTCTTCATAACCTTCCAAGCCGAGATCCATGCCCGCTTCCGGCATGTCGCCTTCTAGCAGCATCAGCGCCAGCGAGTTGCAAGCATAGCCTGCCAGTGCCGGGTCCCAGAAGCTAATCAGGTCAACTGCGCCAGTTTCCAGCAAGCCGCGCGCCATGGACGGCAGGCTCGTACCCACAACAGCGATGTCATCCTGCAAGCCAGCTTCCTCAACTGCCTGCCCCGCACCCACTACGTCATTTGCAGAGCTACCCTGCATACCTTTTAAGTTCGGGTAGGTGATCAGGAGTTCCTGCATACGTTCGTAGGCGGTCTGTGCATCGTCGTAAGACTCGTTCTTGTCACCGACAAGCTGCATATTCGGGTAGTTCTCAATCTGATGCGCAACTGCTGCATCAACCCACTCATTGTGCGTGCGGCTTGCCAGGCTACCGACGAACACCACATACTCACCCTCTTCGCCCATGCGCTCTGCCAGGTGATCCATCAGGTGACGCCCGTAAGCGGCATTATCGAAGGCCTCGATGTCGTAGTCGATGTTGATCTGGTTGGATGCCTCGTGCGTGATAACGACGACCCCCTCTTCACGGGCGCGTTCCAGCACAGGCTCAACCGACTCCGGCTGGAACGGCACAACACACAGGCTGTCAACGCCTTGCGCCAGCAGGTCTTCGATCACCTGCACCTGGAGCGCCGCGTCTGCTTCAGCGGGACCTTGCTGGAACGCATTCACGTTCGGGTTGTCCTCGTCGAACATGGCGATGCCCTCTTCCATGCGGTCAAACCAGCCGACACCGGTCAGCTTCACAACAGTTGCCATCGTGTACTCGGCTTCTTCGCTGTCCTGCGCCGCAACGGGGGCAACAGCGAGAATCGCAATGGCGAAAACGGTTAAAAGTGTAACGAAATACTTGGAGGTGCGGTTCATCTTAAAGATCTCCTTGAAAAAAACATATTGTTAAGGCTTTCGCTCAGAAAACTAATTAGATGTCATAATGTTTATGCTTTGCACTATTGTGACCCACTATGAGCATCTCAAGCGAAAGTTCTGATTGTGTGTAAAGTAACGATTTCACTCGTAACGAATGGCGTCGTTACCCTTCTAAACTATTGTAGCAAGCCACAGCGCGTTTGCCCATTATTTTCACACGGAAAAATTACAGGCCCTCAGCGCGGGCGTCGCTGTAAATCGGTTCGATGTGGACGTTGGCGAGATCGTCCTCGCTAATGTCGAACGTGGTATCCAGGTGCTTTTCAATCGCACGCACCAGCGCGATAGCATCTAAGCCGTAATACTGCATCAGGTAATGGCGACTGCCCCCATGTGCGTAGGTGTCTGTTAGCCCGATTCGCAGTAGCCGTTTCCCAACGCCGTGTTCTGCCATGACTTCCGCAACAGCAGAGCCAAGCCCATTGATGACCGTGTGGTTCTCCATCGTGATGACACCGTGTTCTGCCTTCGAGATAGCGTCAATCACGGCGGGGTCGGTAAAGGGTTTTAGCGTGGAAATGTGTAGATGCTCAATCGACACGCCGCGCTCTGCAAGGACCGACGTTGCCCGGATTGCTTCCTCCGTGCAAATGCCGCTGGAAAACAGCGTCAGGTCGGTGCCCCGGCTGAGTATGCGTGCCGTGTTAAACTGCATCGGGTCATCTTGCGGGAACAAGCGCGGGATTTCGCCACGAATCATGCGAATGTACACCGGACCGTCAATCGCGTGCGCGACATCCAGCACAGATTCAACATCGGTGGCATCTCCCGTTTCCAGAATGGTCATGTTCGGCACACCGCGCAGCACTGCCACGTCGTCTATCGCTTGGTGCGTGACACCGCCGGGCGTGGTGATTCCTGGCAGAAACCCAAACATCCGCACGCGCAGGTTCGGGTAAGCGACGGACATTGACAGTTGATCGAACGCGCGGCGATAGATGAACACACCGAACGTGTGAATGAGCGGGACGAAACCCTCACGCGCCAGCCCGCCCGCAAAACTGAGCATATTTTGCTCTGCCATGCCCAACGAGAAGAAACGATCCGGGTACGCCTCTTTGAAAAAATGCGCTTCGGTGCTGCTCGTCAAATCTCCGGATAACAACAGGACTTCTGGTTTGTCCTTTGCCCACGTAACAAGGTTATTCGCGTGGACGTGCTTTAAAATTTCCATGTCTTCCCCCTACATGTCTCGCAAGAAGTCGATATATTGTTGTTTGTCGTCCTCGCTCTTAAAGCGGACGTAGTGCAGTTTCGGTTTACGCGCCTCAAGCAGTGGGATCCCCTGCGCCGGGTTCGTGTACGCGAGGATGAAGAGCGGTTTGCCATCGTGGGGGGTTTCGGCAGCCTCAGCAAGTGCCGCCACGTCATGTCCATCCACCTTGACCGCCTTCGCGCCGAACGCTTCCAGCCGATCAACAATTGGTTCGATGTTCATCACGTCTTTGGTCAAGCCGTCCACCTGCTGCCCGTTAACATCAACATACACGTTCACGTTGTCTAGCTTATGGAATGCCAGCGCCTGAACCGCTTCCCACGTTTGCCCCTCCTCTAGCTCACCGTCCGACATAAATACCCACACGCGCCCCGACTCTCCCCGTAGGCGGCGTGCCAGTGCAATTCCTCCCGCCTGACTGAGTGCCTGCCCGAACGACCCTGTGGTTAACTCCATGCCTGGTGAGTGTTCCGCGCCGATCATCTCAATCGTGCTGCCGTCCGTGTTAAAGTCCTCCAGCGCCTCCGGGTCCATCCGCCCAACCTCCCCAAGTGCTGCATACACCGCCACCGCATAGTGCGCAGCGGAAATCAGCAGGCGGTCTAGCTCCGGCTTACGTGCTCCGTTGTAGTCTGCCCCGGTGACGTATCCCTCGTTATCGCTGCCGGGCACGCCCCCAAAGGGCGGCGGGAAGCGCGGCGCGGTGCTTGGCTCCAGGTTCAACACTCTCGTGTAGAGCGTTGCCAGAATCTCCGCTGAGGAGCAAGCCTGACTCAAGTAACAGCCATTTTTCTTGATCGTTAAATCCAGCACCTGACGGCGAATCCCGTAAGCTGCCCGCTGTGCGTTCTGCTGCCAGTCGGTTGTCATAGAATGTGTGTTATTCCTCCGCGATATGACGTGTCATTTTGTGCATAACATCCTGCATCTGTGGATACGTTTCGATGTAACGATCTGCAAAGAATCGGTAGGCTTGGTGACGTTCCTGGTCTGGCTCAATGGTCTGCGTAGTGCGCACCATCGCGCTTACTGCGTCCTGTGGCGTGTAATAGGCACCTGCCGCCACTGCTGCCAGCGCCGCCGACCCTAACAACGCCGCCGAGTCCCCCGCTTCTGTAAGTGTAATCGGGATGTTGCTCACATCGGCGTGAATCTGCATCCAGAAGGGGCTTTTCGTCGGTCCACCCGTCGCTACGAGGTGCTGGACTTCATAGTTATGCTCACGGAACGTCCGCATGATATGCTCCGTGCCGTAGCAGATACCCTCAATGATGGCGCGGTACACATGCGCGGGTGTGTGACTGAGCGTG
Source organism: uncultured Anaerolineaceae bacterium (assembly GCA_964451095.1). GTDB lineage: Bacteria > Chloroflexota > Anaerolineae > Aggregatilineales > Phototrophicaceae > DAOTTY01. Next base: position 8,549 of record CAYVGI010000032.1, on the reverse strand, counting down.
AAGCCCCACATCATGCCGCGTGCTTCGGGGTCTACGTAGGGGGTGCGGTTTCCCTGCCAGTAATCCAGCACGATCAACCCCTCAGACCCCGGTGGGAGCTTTTCCGCTTGGTCGGTCAGCAGATTATACGCCGTTGTGCCCTGTGCTTCCGCCCGCTCAACGTACTCCCCGGCGAAGTTGTTGACGAACCAGTTCACCACGGCACCCGTCGAAATTTGACCGCCCTCCACAACGTATGAGCCGGGCAGAAGGGCGTCGGTGTAGCCACCGAAGATGCCCTTGCCGTGAAATTCGTGCGCTGACAAGCCCAGGTGCAAGTGCGACGACCCCGTAATGAACGCCATATTGCCCGGCTCCACGACACCAAGCCCGAGCATGGCGATCATTGCATCTGCGCCACCCTGCCCCACAGGAATCCCCGCTTGCAGCCCCAGTTCTTCGGCAATGTTCGGCTTAAGCTGCCCCACCACACCGCCGAGATCAACAATGCGCTGCGGGAATTTCTCAAGCACATCCCCTAGTCCGCTCCCCTCATAGAAATCCGTCGGGAAGCCGCCCAAATTGCGGTCGTAGTACCAGCGCACGCTGACGTTATCAATGCTGCCCGTCCATTCGCCCGTGAGCTTGTGCGTGAACCAGTCGTTGTACTCACCGACGTAACGAGCCTTCTGCCATATGTCCGGCTCCTCCTCCTTAACCCATAGCGCTTTACACGGCATCCACTCTGCCGACACATTACCATAGCCATTGTACTTCAGCGCATCGTAGCCGCCGGCAGCAATCCGCCGCGCTTGATCGCTGGAACGCACGTCCATCCAGATAATTGCCGGGCGCAGCGGTTCGTGATTTTCGTCCATCACCACGACAGAACAGCATGTAAAGTCCCCCGCAATCCCGATGATTGCCTCCTTTGGCACGCCCGATTGCTCAACGGTGGTGCGAATCGCGGCGGCAATGGAAGTCCACCATTCGTCAGGTTGCTGCTCCGCCCAGCCGGGCCGGGGGTGCCGTAGCGGATAAGATTCTGCGTGGGAAGTGACCATTTTACCATCGAGGGTAAAGAGCGCGGCGCGGGCACTTTCTGTCCCGCCATCCACACTGATTACATACGGGTCAGCCATAAGCTGTCTCCTGTTGTTTTAAAAAACAAAAATATTTTTTATTGACTATATTGTTCGCCCGCCTGCCGGGACAGACCGCGCTGGGAGTTCAACTGTCTGTTCATAGGCGATTCTCTGAGCTATTTGGGTTGGCTGCTGTCTATTCGTCGTTGTAAGGCGATATTCAACGCGAAAGTGCACGCCTGTCAGCGTGGTGGGAGATTGATTTGAGGGTAATAAGCACATAATTATTTTTACGCATATATTTAAATTATAATAGTCAATGCTATCGTCTAATTCTGCCAGACAACGTGACTGCGTGCAACTACCATACGGAAATTCAGGTCACACTCGCAGCCTGACACCCGATCACGTAGACAGAATTTGTGTTCTTGACCACAGTCCAAGCAAATCTGGGGCGTCTGAAATGTGCCCTTGCGGCAGTTGCGCAGAATGACGCGCATGGTTGTTTGTTCCCTGTCTAACGTGTGCGAAAGTACAGCCTCAATCCCCATGCTACACCGAACCAGCACAGCATCAACGTGACCAGCACCAGCGCCAAGCCCATGCCGGGGCGGCGGGGTGGATGCGGCGGCGGGTTACGCACATAATCAACAATAACTGCACTGCTGCGCATTGCCACATCGGCGGGTGGGTACGTAATATCCGGGTTGCCTACAAGGGTGAGCGTTTCCAGTTGCCGCAACCAGCGCAACTGCGGCGGAACCTGTGTAAGCTGGTTTGCAGACAGGTTGAAAAGGCGGAGTCGGCTCAGGTTTGCAATTTCTGTGGGTAGGTGTGTCAACTGGTTGTTGTTCAGGTAAAGCACGTTAAGTTCAGTCAGGTTGCCGATTTCCGGCGGCACCTCGGTAAGCATATTGCCCGCGAACGACAGCGTGTGCAATGCGCTGAGATTGCCGATTTCCGGCGGAATGGTGGTCAGTTGGTTGTCCGTCAGGTGAAGCTGCTGTAGTGCGGTTAGCCGCCCAATCTCTGGGGGCAGAACCGTGAGCGCATTTCTGGTGAGGCTGAGGTTCGTCAACTCTGTCAGCTTTGCGATCTGTGGTGGAACCTGTGTGAGCGCGTTGTGGCTCAGGTTGAGATGTTGCAGTGCACTCAGGTTGCCGATTTCTGGCGGTACGTTTTGCAAATCATTTGCTCGCAAGTTAAGGTGCTGTAAGCTCGTCAGGCTGCCAATCTCTGGCGGTAAATGCGTGAGCGTGTTCGACGAAACATCGAAGAACTCTAGTTGCGCCAGCGTGCCAATTTCTGGTGGCAGCGTCTGCAAATCATTGGACGCGAGTGTCATGCCTGTAAGCTGGTGCAAGTCACCGATTTCCGGTGGCAGTTGCTCAATAGCGTTTCCGTTAAGCCCAATCCACTGCAAAGTTGCCAAGCTGCCAATCTCTGGCGGCACCGTTTTCAGCCGTAGCCCGCTCAAATCGAGTCTGGTTGCGCCGCTCACCCGTGCCGCTTCAATGCGGCGCAGCGCCTCTGCCTACCCCTCCTCCGCACCGGACTGCGCAGCGGCGGGCGTCACGGACACGGCAAGCACGATCAGCACTAGCAACACACGCATATCGTCAAATCCTCCTCGTTGCGCGGAGGTACGCCCGCAACACCAGCCCCACCCCGAACCAGCACAACATCAACGTGACCAGCACCAGCGCCAAACCCATGCCGGGGCGACGCGGTGGGTGCGGTGTGGGCGCACGCAAGAACGTAATCGCGTCTATCCCCTGCCACATCACGGAGCGTGGCGGGAACAACAAATCCGGGTTGTTGTAGACGTCAAGCTGCTGCAACTGCCGCAGGCGGCGTATTTCTGCGGGCAGCCAGGTGAGCGTATTGCCCGCGACATCCAGGGTGTGTAACTGCCTTAGCTCCCCCACCTCCGGTGGCAGGTGCGTTAGCTGGTTGAAGCTGAGGTCGAGCGCCCGCAGTGCCACAAGCGCCCCCACTTCCGGTGGCAGCGTTGTCAGGTCATTGCCCCCCACGTACAGCCACTTGAGCGCGACGAGGTCGCCAATTTCTGGCGGTAGGTGCGTCAGCTCATTGTCTTCCAGGTGCAGCATCTCCAGCGCGGCGAGGCTGCCGATTTGTGGTGTTAGCTGCGTAAGCTGGTTGCGGTTCAGGTCAAGCTGCTTCAATGCGGTAAGGTCACGAACCTCCGGTGGCAGGTGCGTTAAGGCATTGCCGTAAAGCCGCAGTTCTTGCAGCGCACCCAGCCCGCCGATCTCCGGTGGCAGGTGGGTCAGGTCGTTGCCAAACAGGTTGAGCGCCTGTAGCCCGGTCAGGTTGCCGATTTCCGGCGGCAGTGCCGTGAGCTGGTTGTTCGGCAAGTTGAGGATTTGCAGCGCGGTCAGGTCGCCAATCACGGGCGGCAGGTGTTTGAATTGATTGCCATTGAGGTAAAGCTCACGCAGCGCGGTTAAGTTGCCGATCTCCGGCGGCAGGTCGGTCAGGTGATTATTGGTCAGGTTAAGCTCTTGCAGCGCGGGCAAAGCACCGATTTGCGGCGGTAGTGCCTCCAACCCCAAACCTGCCAGCGATAATCGCATCTCCTCGGTCAACCGAGCCGCCTCGATGCGCTGTAATGCCTCCGCGTATGCTGCCTCCGGGGCTAGCTGCGCCTCAGCAGGTGGAACGTTCCGACCATCTCCGGGCGATTGGGCAGCGGCGGGCATGGTGGTCACCAAAAGCAGTATCACCAGCAGGAATACACGCATGGGCTTCGCTCCAAACTCTATGTCATCCTCACAGGTCTATCTTAGCCCGCGTGCGCCCTGCGTGTGTTAAAACGCCGTGAAAGCAAACAGAACATCTGTTTCATTCGGGCATGGGCACACAGCACACGCTGCGCTATAATGACGACCATAGCCGCCTGGAGGGAACGCTTTTGGACGTACCACAACACATCGGGGTGATTGCCCACCCCTACCGTACCTCGACGCACACCGTTGCAGAGCACATCGTGGACACGCTGCAACAGCGTGGGCTGCGCACCTGGCTGAGCACCAACCAGGACGACAGCACGCTCCCCCCAATGGAGGAACAGCTACAAGATACCGACATGATAATCGCCATCGGTGGGGATGGCACCATGCTGCGGGCGGCACGCACCTGCGCGTCGTTTAGCATCCCGGTGCTGGGCGTGAACATGGGCTACCTGGGCTTTTTGCCAGAGGTGAACAGCCCCGACGACTGGGAAGCCTACATTAACCGGCTGATGACGGGCGACTATTGGGTAGAACGGCGCATGATGCTGGACGCGATTGTGACCCGCGACGAAGAGGTGATGGCGGCGGGCAGTGCGCTCAACGATGTGGTTATTAACCGCAACCGGGCTGTGGGCACGGTGCTGCTGCAAACGTACATCGACGGCTACTGGGCAACCACCTACCACGCAGACGCGCTGGTGATGGCAACGCCCACGGGGTCTACTGCCTATGCGCTGGCGGCGGGCGGACCGATCTTGCCGCCGGAGCTGCACAACATCCTGATCGTGCCCGTGGCACCGCACCTGAGCATGGATCGCCCGCTGGTGCTGAGCGAGGGCGCGACCGTGCAGGTCATCGTCTCCCCGGAGCGGGAACACGATGTGATTGTGGTGACGGATGGCGGCATATTGCACGAGATGCGCCCCGGCGACCGTGTGGACATCCGCGCAAGCAAGGCACAGGGGCTTTTTGTGCGGATGCGCGAGAAGAATTACTTCTACCGCTCCCTGCTAGATCGGCTGGAGCCACGGGTGCCCAGCCGCGCCACACCCAAGGTGTTCCAACTGCCCGTTAACGTGAATTCTAACGAACTATGACATATCTACGCGGGCAATTTGCGCTACGATAGTTTTTGTGGGCGAACACGCAATCCCCCACATAAAAACGACTATCGCTAGGATATAACGAGGCAAATACGGTGACGGAACAGGTCGCAGAAGTTAGAACATTCGGCAATCCACCCATACCTGTAGAGGATGTGGTCGACGCAGAGGGCAACACCTACTGCCAAATCCACACAGACCGCCAAACCGGGCTGCGCTGCAACAACTGCACCCGCGTGATGTGTGCCAAGTGCGCGGTACAAACCCCCGTCGGCTACCGCTGCGAGCAGTGTGTGCGCCAGCTAGAGGACAAGTTCTTCAACGCAGACCAAACCTACTACCTCAAGCTGTTTGGCGTGTGTGCGGCACTGGGCACGGTCGGGGCGTTTGTTGCAAACGCCATCGGCTTTTTCTTGTTCACCATCTTCATTGCGATTGCGGCGGGTGGCATCATCAGTGAGGCGGCAACCCGCTTCATTAAAGGGCAACGCGGGCGCTACGCGGGCGAGGTGGCAGCAGGCGGCGTGGTAAGCGGTGCCGTGATTGCGACAATCGTGCTGGCGTCATTTGCCGTCAACCGCTGGACGAACTTTGCCATGCAGGAACTCGTGGCACAATATGGGCAGGAAGCGGCGCAGGAGCTAATGGCGGCGAACCGCGAGGGGCAGATTAGCCTTTTCTTTTCGTTCTTCTGGCGGATTCTGTTCGGGTTTTCCATGCTCATCTACACAGGCATCACAGCGTTTACGGTTTACGGGCGCTTTAACATCTACGGAGGGAGACGGCGGTAAGGACTATGCTGGAAGAACTGCGCATTACCAACTTTGCAATTATAGAAACGCTGGAAATGAGCCTGACCACCGGGCTTAACGTGCTCACAGGCGAGACGGGTGCGGGCAAGTCCATCGTGATTGACGCGGTGGAACTGCTAATGGGCGGCAAAACCGAGCCAACCATGGTACGCGCCGGCGCGGAGAAGGCAGTCATCGAGGGCACCTTCTACGCCGGGGAGGACACCCGCCCGCTGGTGCACCCGGTGCTAGAGCGGGAACAACTGCTGGACCCGGACGACCCCAACGTGATCGTGCTCTCCAGGGAAATCCGCACGACCGGGCGCTCGTCGGCGCGGGTGAACGGCGTGACCGTGAACCTGACCGTGCTTAACCAGATTGCATCCCACCTGGTCGACATCCACGGGCAAAGCGAGCACCTTTCGCTGCTGCGCCCCACCGCCCACCTGGATTTGCTCGACCGATATGCCGGGCTGCACAAGGAGCGCCACGAACTAGCAGAGTTGGTCACGCAGTTGAACGACATCCGGCGAGAAATCCGCAGCCTTGAACACGACAAAGACGAAATCGAGCGCCGTGCAGAACGCCTGCGCCGCGAGGTGGAGGAAATCGAGGCGGCGGAGCTTGAGCCGGGCGAAGACGACGACCTGCGGGCAGAGCGCAACCGCCTGACCAACAGCGAACAGCTTGCCACCCTCACATCGGAGGCATCTGTGCTGCTGAACGGCGACGACGAGGGGGATGTCGTCGCGGCGGTAGACAATTTGCAGCAGGTGGCGGTGATCTTAGAGAAGCTCGCTGCCATTGACGAGGAGCTAAACGAAGACGCGCAACTGGCAGAATCCCTGGCAGACCAGGCGGCAGAACTGGCGCTCACGCTGCGCGGCTATGCCGAAGAGGTGGAATACGACCCCAAGCGGCTTGATGAAATCGAGGAGCGGCTAGAACTGATCAACGGGCTGCGCCGCCGCTATGGGATCACGATAGAGCATGTGCTAGAACACGCCGCCAAAGCACAGGTGGAGCTGGCAGCAATCGACAACAGCGACGAACACCTGGAGAAGCTGCACGCGGAAGAAGAACAACTGCTGCGGGCAGTCGGCGGTGTCTCCCGGCAAATTAGCCAAATGCGCCAGGGTGCCGGGCAAAAGCTGGCAGCACAGATCGAAGCAGAACTGCAAGACCTGCGCATGGCGGCAGCACGCTTTTCCGTGCGGATTGAACAACAAGAGCACGAGAACGGCTGCTACGTCGGCAAAACGCGCCTCAAGTTCGACAGCACAGGCGTGGACGAAGTGGAGTTCATGCTGGCGGCGAACCCCGGCGAACCCATGATGCCGCTGGCGAAGGTCGCGTCTGGGGGTGAAACTGCCCGCATTATGCTCGCGCTCAAGCGGGCACTCACGCTAGCAGACCCCACCGATACACTCATCTTTGACGAGATCGACCAGGGCATCGGCGGGCGTTTGGGCAGCGTCGTCGGGGAAAAGTTGTGGAACCTGAGCAGCAAGCATCAGGTGATGGTGGTGACGCACCTGGCGCAGCTTGGTGCCTATGCCGACGCGCACTTCCGCGTGGAAAAGCGGCTGATAAACGAGCGCACATCCACGCACATCTACCGCCTGGACGAAGACAAGGCACGCACCGACGAACTCGCGGCGATGCTGGGCACCATGGGCGAGAGCGGCGAACAGACGGCGCGGGATCTGCTGGCGGCGGCGCGGGGCTACAAACAAGAGACCAACGGCGTGTAATGGCGGGTGCAAGTTGCCCGCCAATGCCGTATTATTGATGACCCGATTTTGCGTTAACATGGACATGGAGGAGCAACCGACATGAAAAAGCTGTACATGATTATCGGGTTTGGGCTGGGCGCCCTGATGGTGTGGTCGCTCACGCACAAACAACGCAAGCACTCCGCCATGTGGCGGGAAGAGGAAGAAGCAATAAAGGAACTGAACAAGCGGATGAAACTGGAAGATGCCATATTTGAGGCAACATACGGTCCCCGCCGTAGTTCTAAGGAACAAGTTGAAGCAGAACTCGCTCGTTATGATGAAGACCCATTTTGGTGGCAAAAGGAGGAAGAAGATGAAAATGAATGATGAAATGCGCTTTCACGATCTCATCAGGAAGTTGAAGCGAGATGTGGGTGCGCTCTATGGCGCAGCAAAGAGTGATTACTACCGTGATCGACTAGGGCGGATTTACGACATGCTGAACGAGCTAGATCGAGAGGTCAGCTACTACATTGAGGACATGAACGAGATGTACCTGCGCAATAGTTCATTTCCCGGTGATCTCATCGGCTGGCTGGATGATGACTTCACCTACGATGAGCAGGACGACGAAGACGAGGAAAGCACAAAGGAGAAGAAAGACAAAGACGGAAAAGACGACGACGACAAGCGTCAGCAGTAGATAGCGATAAGGATTACCGTGTGACCCAACCTTTTACACAGAACGGGTCACACGGTACCCAGAAAATCTATGGCAATTGTACAACCATAGTCGGGTGCTGTCTGTGCCTATTCACGTGTCAGGTCATGTGGAGGGGAACCGGGAGCAGGGCGCTTGCCCCGCCCCGGCGTGAGGTTGCGGTTTAACCGAAGCGACCGGAGATGTAGTCTGCGGTTTCTTCGCTTTCCGGGTCTTCAAACAGCTTCGCGGTCTGGTTGAACTCCACGAGTTCACCCCAGCGCGTTTCCGCCCCGTCGTCTAGCGTCTTCTTGCGCACGTTAAAGATCGCGGTGTAGTCGCTCACGCGGACGGCCTGCTGCATGTTGTGCGTCACGATGATGATTGTGTAGGTGTTGGCAAGCTCGCGCATCAGTT